>JAOAES010000291.1 GCA_026416655.1 Fimbriimonadales bacterium | reverse complement strand
TGGCGCAGATGGCGCAGCTGAACACCGCCCAGCAGATGGAGCGCATGGGCAACATGTTCACGACCTTTCAGGCGGCGGGGCTAATCGGGCGCGAGGTGGAAGCCACCCTGCCCAGCGGAACGCGCATCACGGGCAAGGTGGAAGCCGTGCAGATGAGCGCAGGACGAGTGTTTCTGACCATTAACGATGAGCAGGTTCCTATGGATGCTGTACGCACCATTCGTTGAGGAGGTGAAATCCTATGTGGCAAGCGATGCTTTCGGGAGTCGCCAGCTTGAAGGCGCATCAGACGAAGATGAATGTGATTGGCAACAATATCGCGAACATCAACACGACCGGTTTCAAGGGCAGCCGTGTGCATTTTCAGGATCTGATGGCGCAGACCTTCCGCGCCGCGAGCCGCCCCAGTGAGGTGCTGGGCGGAGTGAACCCCATTCAGGTGGGGCTGGGCGTGAAGGTCGGCGCGATCGATGTGCATACTCTGCAGGGCGCGCTGGAGATGACCGGGCGCACCACTGACCTTGCCATTCAGGGCAACGGCTACTTTATGCTGACCAACGGGCGCGATGTGCATTACACACGCGACGGGGCGTTCGGGCTGGACTCGTCCGGCTTTCTGGTGCATCGCGGCACCGGCTGGAAGGTGCTGGGCTGGATGGCGGACGCGGGCGGGCGTATCGACACAAACCAGCCCATCAACGCCAGCTCGGTGCTCCAGTTCCCTGTCGGCTCGCAGGCAGCGGTGCGCCAGACGACCACCGTGGAATACACGGGCAACCTGAACGCGAACGCGGACCCTGCGCAGACCTACTCGGCGACGGTGCGCGTGTACGACGCGCTCGGCGGCGCACACGACATCACGATTACCTTCACCAACCGTCAGACGCCGCCGCAGGGGACTCCCCCAACAGGCGCGGTCAGTTCGTGGGAGTGGTCTGCAGTGGAAGGCGGCACGCCCGTCGGCGATTTCAACACAGGCAGCAATACCCGCCTCTACTTCGATAATCAGGGGCGACTCATCGGCTCGACCACGCAGCAAATCACCATCACCCCCACCAACGGCGCACAGCCGTTCACGGTGGAGTTAGACCTGAGCCAGGTGACCTCGTTGGCGGCGGAATCGGTGGTGCAGCCCGTGTATCAGGACGGCTTCCCGCCCGGCACGCTGCAGGAGTTCACGATTGGCATCGACGGCACGATTCAGGGCGTGTTCTCCAACGGGCTATCGCGCCCGATGGGACGCATCGCGATGAGCCTGTTCGCCAACCCCGCGGGACTGTTCCGACTGGGCAACAACATGTGGCGCGTCACGGACAACTCCGGACTGCCGCAGGTCGGCGCGCCCACTACCGGCGGGCTGGGCGAGATTAATGCGGGCTATCTGGAGCAGTCGAATGTAGACCTGGGAAGCGAGTTCGCCGACATGATTGTCACTCAGCGCGGTTTTCAGGCGAACACGCGCATCGTGTCGGTCGTGGACGAGCTGCTTTCGGATGTGGTCAACATGAAGCGGTAATCCGCGTTTTTGGGAGAACGGGGCGCGTCGTGGACGCGCCCTCACCCGCCAATCGCTCACTCAGAATACCCGTTGCGTCCCTTACTCGTCTAACAGATAAAGCACCAGACACTTGCACGCCCCGCCCGACTTGATGAACTCGCTCATGGGAACCTCATACACGGTGTAGCCGCGTTCTTCCAAATAGAAACGCAGAATGGGGCATCCTGCGGGCATCGCTACCTGCTTGCCAATCACGACGGAGTTGCAGGCGAACTTGAGGGCTTCCTCTGGACTGACGGGAATCGTTTCGAAGTGTTGCTCGATTACGCGCCGCGCGTACCAGTCGAACGCCTCCGGATAGTAGGCGACCAGCCTTCCACCGAGCGGCAGAAAGCAGGTGTCCAGATGATACCAGCGGTCATCGACCAGTTCGAGGCTCAGCACTTCAAGCCCCGTGAGCTGGCTGAGGTAGCGGTGAGCGCAGATGTCAGTGCGTTTGCGATAGCCCGCCACAATCAGCCCGTCGACTAAGAAGGCGTCGCCCTCGCCTTCAAACGCGCAGTCGGACGGCAGGAGGTGAACGGTGTAGCCCTGCTCGCGGAACCACTGGTCGAAGTACGGCTCTTCGACCTGACGCTCCGGGTGACGGAAGCGCGAGAGAACAATCTGTTTGCCGGGCAGGGGCAGCCCCGCGTTGGCGGTGAACACCATATCGGGCGCTTCGCTCGCCTGCTCAATCAGGCGTACAGGGATCCCGATTTGCTCGGTCAGCGTGTGGTAGAGCTGCTCCCACTGTCGCCACGCGAGCTGCTTATCGGGCTTGTCACTGAGGTGCATCCAGGCGTTGATCTCGTACAGCAGGTCATACGCGCTGGGGGCGCACATCAGCAGCGCGGCGACCCGAGACGCGCTTCGTTCACTCGTTGGCTGCATCGTCGTCTGCATCGTTTCGGCTCCTGTAAGCGTGTTAGACGGCGCGTTCCGCCCTGTGAGTTCGTATCTATACTCTACGGATACAGACACAAGCGAGTTTCACCCGCAGGGCAATTATGCCACACTCTACGGGGATTTCGCAGGGATTGGCTTCGTCGGCTCCCCAATCGCCGCCTCATGCTTGCCCGCGAAGATGTCCCGGATAATCTCGTCCACATCCACCTCTTCGATGGTGATGTCGTGCACGGGCAACGCTTGCAACGCTTCGCTGGCGACACGGCTCACCTGTTCGCGCGGAGTTTCTATCACCGCTTCCAGCCCATCCGCCCGCACCACACGCCCGAAGCGGCTCAACTGCTCCACCGACACGGGACGCTCGAACTGCAGGTGCAACGCTTTAGAGGGGCTGTAGCGCTCCACCAGCGCACGCAGCGTGTCGTCGAAAATCAGTTGCCCATGATGGATTATCAGCACGCGCTGCGCCAGCTCCTGCACATCCTGCATATAGTGGCTGGTGAGCAGAATCGTGGTGCGCTCGCGCTGGTTGTACTCCTTCAGGAACTCGCGAATGCGTTTCTGCGAGACCACGTCCAGCCCAATCGTCGGCTCGTCGAGAAACAGCACGCGCGGACGATGCAACAGCGCGGCGAGCAGTTCGCACTTCATCCGCTCGCCCAGCGAGAGACGCCGTACCTGTGTGTTCAGCACGTGGCGAATCTCCAGCATCTCGGCGAGTTCGTTCACGCGCTTCTCGAACACCTCATCGGGCACTTCATAGAGCGCTTTGAGCAGAATGTACGACTCATACGGCGGCAAATCCCACCAGAGTTGCATCTTCTGTCCCATCACGAGCGCAATCTGCCGTTGCATTTCGGGGCGACGCTCCCATGGCGTATAGCCCAGCACCTGCGCCGTGCCAGCAGTGGGGAAGATAATGCCCGAAAGCATTTTCAACGTGGTGGTCTTGCCTGCGCCGTTCGGACCCAGAAAGCCCACCAGCTCGCCCTCTTCAATCGTGAACGAGATGTCGCGCACGGCTTGTACCTCGTGTCGCTCCCGCTTGAAGAGGCTCTTAATCGCGTTCCACACGCCGGGCGGGCGTTTGTAGGAATAGTAAGTTTTGGACAGGCGTTCGACCACAATCGCTGGCATACAGCCAATATTATAGCCGATTGGAGGCTACTTCGCGGGCGGCTTGGACGGGCGGTGATGCAAGCGGATGTTCAACACCTCCACCGCGAGCGAGAACGCCATTGCGAAGTAGGTGTAGCCCTTCGGAATCTCGTAGCCGAAGCCCTCGCCCATCAAGGTAAAGCCAATCAACACCAGAAACGCCAGCGCCAGCACTTTCAGTGAAGGATGCGTGTCGATGAGTCTGCTGACACTGCCTGCAAACACCAGCATGAACACGACAGCAATCAGCACGGCGATAATCATCACCCACAGTTCACGCGACAGCCCCACCGCCGTAATCACGGAGTCGATGGAAAACACCAGGTCTACCAGCACAATCTGAATGACGGCGGTGGTCAGCGTGAGCATTTTGGGCACTTTCACCTCGCCCTGCGCAACCTCGATCTTATGGTGGATTTCGTAGGTCGCCTTGCCCATCAGGAACAGCCCGCCCGCAATCAGGATCAGGGACTTGCCTGAAAAATCCTTGCCCAGCACGGAGAACAACGGAGTCTGCAGGCGCATAATCCATGTGATGGAGAGCAGGAAGATGACGCGCAGCAGAAACGCGAGGCTCAGCCCGATGAGGCGCGCCTTCCTCCGTTGCTCCGGCGGTAACTTATCGGACAGTATCGAGATAAAGACAATGTTGTCAATCCCTAATACAATCTCCAGCGCCGTAAGCGTCAACAGCGCGACGATGGCTTCCATACCGGGACAAGATTGTACCTGTTGACGGCGTCGGCAGGAAGGTTGGGGTACACTCCGTATGCCATGAGTTCACACACCTGCGACGTGGAGGTTGCCGCCTGACCTATGCGTCGTTGCCCTTATTGCGGCGTGGAGCTACCTTCGGATGCGCCCGAACAGGAGTGCCCGCAGTGCCGCAACATTGTGCGCCCGCCAAACCCGCACGCGCGGCGCTTTGCTTGGATGGCGCTGATTACCGCCACGCTCTACCTGATTGCGATGTTCTCGATGCTGGGAGGCGACTTGGGATGGTGGGTGTTCGCCATATTCGGCGCGGCGACGCTGAGCGGAGTGTATCTGATAATCACGATGTACCACTTCTTCAGAGCAGGCTAAGGGTATCATTCTCGCCATGCAGAACGCACCTCCGAGCCAGCGCGACCTGATTGAGGCGTTGCGTGCGCGCGCGAAGATTCACTACGCCGAGCCGCCCAAACTCACGCTCGCTTTCTACTATGGCTGGTATGGCAACCCGGAAGTGTCGGGCAAATGGCTTCACTGGGAAGGTGTAGCCCCCGAACGCCAGCAAATCGCGACCTCCACGCACTACCCCGTGCTGGGGGCGTATGACTCGAACGACCCGAAGACGCTGGAGCGGCATTGCCAGTGGGCGCGCGAGGCGGGCATAGATGGGTTCATCTACTCGTGGTGGGGGATTGAGGGCTACGAGGAGAAACCGTTGCCACGCCTGCTGGACATCGCGCAGAAACATCGCCTGAAGGTCTGCATCTACTACGAGGCGGTTCCGCAGCCGGGCGACCCGCGCTCCGTGTTGACCGACCTGCGCCACATTCTGGCTCGATTCGCGCGGCATCCCGCCTATCTGAAAGTAGGTGGACGCCCCGTCGTATTCATCTATGGACGCGCGATGGAGCAGCTCAGCCTTGCGCAGTGGGCGTGGGTGCTGGAGACCATCGGAAAGGAATTCCCGCCGGGCGTTTGTGCGATAGGCGATGCGCTGAGTCGCAGTGCGGCGCGCGTGTTCGACGGGATTCACACCTATAACCCCGTTGGTGCGCTGGTTAACAAGCCGTTAGAGGCAATTCAGTCCATCATAGAGGCGCACTATCGTGAGGCGTTGCAGATGGCGGGCGCGTTCGGGCGCATCGCCTGCGCCACGATTATCCCCGCCTACGACGATACGAAAATCCGCAAGCCGGGCATTCGCACGGAGCGGTTCAACGGCGAGGCGTACCGTAAGCAATGGCAAGCCGTGCTGAGCTTGAACCCCGATTGGACGCTGATTACCAGCTTCAACGAGTGGCACGAGGGGAGCGAGATTGAACCCTCCGTCGAGCATGGCGAGCGCGAGTTGCGCACAACCGCCGAATTCGCACCGCGTTTCAAGCGGCTGGGGGCGCGTCCGCGCATGGCGACGCCGCTGACCGCACTCACGGGCGAGGCAATCGCTAACCTGCGCAGGGCGTGGCAGGGCAAAACGATAGGGCTGTTGCCGGACGCGCAGTCGGAGGCGTTGTTCTGGCTGCTCGATGTGGGGCTTTCGTTCGAGACGCTGGAGTACGCGGACCTTGTTGCGCCGGGGCGGGTGACGCCGCAACGCTACGCCGCGCTGGTGTACGCGGGCGGCGAGGGCTACCGGGCGAGCGTGAACGCCCCGGACGATGTCGACCGCGCGTTGCAGGCATACCTGCAGGCAGGGGGCGTGCTGCTGGCGTTGCCGAGTGCGCCGTTCCCCTTCTACTACGCCGACGGGAAAGAGGCGAATCGCGCCGCGCGGTTCGGACTGCCGATTGCGAGCAGCGCGAACCGTCCTGAGGCGGGCAGAACGGGCTTCGAGACGCCGCCGACACCGGGCTTCCAGTTTCGCCTGAATCGCGCGCAGGTGCAAGCGGCGGGCGACGCGCCGTTCCCGTTCCCGTCAGGCGGCGACCTGCGCTGGCGACCTGCGCTGCGTAGTCTCGCCCCTGCAGGCGCGACCTACATCCCGCTCGCTACGCTTTACGACGCACAGGGGCGCAACTGGGGCGACGGCGCGGTCTGGATTCGCCTGCCCGGGAGCGGGGCGGTGGGCTACATCTGGTTCCGCTTGCTGGAGACGCCCTACGCGCCGATGCTACTTGCAACTCTGCTGGGGCTGGCAGGCGCACAGGCGCGCCGCTAATCGACCGACAGGTTCCGAAACCGCTGCGCGCTATGGTCTAAGTGGAGCAACAGCGTCTGATATGCTTGCTCGATGCGCTGGCGGATTTGCTCGGCTTTGGCGCGTTCGGGCGAATCGTCGGGGAAGCGGGCGGGGTCGCTGCGAGCAATCAGCTCGCGATAGGCGCGGCGCACCGCCGCGAGGTCGGCGTCAGGAGGCAACCCCAGCACCCGCAGCGCGCGTTCCTTCTCCGTCTCGCGCACCGACGGCGACGATGCGCCCGACGAAGCGGGGCGGGAATCGGTGCTGTGAATCGGCTGCAACGTGTCCTCCAGTTCCTGACGGGCGGTCTGACGCGCCGCCGACTCCGCCTCCTCTTCGCGAATCACTGTCTCCACGCGCTCCAGCAACTCGTGCCAGTGCGCCTTCATCAACCGTGTGATGCGTCGTCCCAGCGCCATGTTATAACTCCCCCTGCAGTCCGAACGCGACGAACTCGATTGTACCCGCTTTGCCGCGCAGGGCGAAGTTCAGGCGGGCGCGCTCCCCTGCAGGTTGCTGCAGCGCGATACGCCAGCTGAGCTGTCCCGCAGCAGTTTGATATGCGGCGGTCAGTTCGGGCTGGAGGGGCAGCGAGCGCGCCTGAACGCGCGCCGCGAGCCAGTGCGTCGCCTGCACACGCTTGCCTTCGCTGTAGAGCCACTCCAGCTGGACGGGCAGGCTCCCGATATCGAGCGTATAATCCGCGCCATAAAGCGTGTCGTAGCCGTTGGGCGAGCGCGGGCGTTCGGGCAGTTCCCACACGGCGAAGGCGTGCGGATCGGTTCCGAAATGGCGTCCCACGCCGACGGACGCGCCACCGCGCGCTGTGCCTACGCGCACATACAGTCCCTGCTGGCGGTCAGAGCCGTTGTACAGGTACGCCACGCGCATCGGCAGGTCGCCGATAGCGAACTGCGCGGGCGACTGCACCGCGAGAACGCTCTCATTCAGCAAGATTCCCGCGCCGAACGGTGCGTAGAACTTGCCGACGCGCCAGCCCTCCAGCCGCTCGATGTACGCCTCGTCCAGCGCAGTGCGCGTGCGGTCGGCGGTAAGGTTCTGGAGCCGTTGCGCGACATACGCGCCGTAGCCCGCCTCATGGTAAAGCTGCAGAAACACGACGGAATGACGCGCGAGGTCGTCGTACCAGCGCAGGGCGGTCGTGCGCTCATCGGTGCGCGCCTGCACATGGAGCCGCGCACCAAAAAAGACCGTCGGATGTTGCGCCCCGCTCAGCGCGGACAGCCCAAGCAGCGACAGCGCGATAAACAGGCGTTGCATGCGTTTCGTGGTAGAGTGTACCCGTCAGACACGCCCCGCCCGCCAGCCGTTGGCGATAACTAACAGAGTCACGCCCATATCCGCCAGAATCGCCATCCAGAGCGTGGCCTGCCCCATCAGCGCAAGCGTGATAAACACGGCGCGCACAGCAAGCACGAAGGCGATATTCTGCTGGATAATCCCCATCGCGCGGCGGGCGGTTCGAACCAGCGCGGGGATTCGCGTTAAGTTGTGGCGCATCAGGGCGATATCGGCGGTTTCAATCGCCAGGTCCGCCCCCCGCTCGGCGAAGCTGATGCCCACATCGGCGGTCGCGAGCGCAGGCGCGTCGTTAATCCCGTCGCCCGCCATGCCCACGCGCCCGAATCGCGCGCGCAACGCCTCAATCACCTGCGCCTTCTCGTGGGGCAATAGCTCGGCGTAGCGTTCCTGAATGCCCGCTTGTTGCGCGATGACCTCGGCGGTCGCCCGCGTATCGCCCGTGAGCAGGGCGGTGTGCAGTCTTAGCTGGTGGAGCTGCGCGACGGCTTCCGCTGCGTCGGGGCGCACCGTATCGCGCAACGCGAACACCGCGCGCGGCTGGTGGTCGAACAGCACAACCGTCGTCAGCCCCTGCGCCTCCAGCTGCTCCAGCACCGCCTCCAGCGACTTGGAGCAGGCGTCGTGCTGCTCCACGAAGCGGTGATTGCCCATCCGAAAGGTCTTGCCGTCCAACACGCCCGCCATGCCCAATCCTGGCGTCGCCTCGAACGATTCCAGCGCACGCGGCGCGACGCCCTGCTGCAGGCAGTAATCGCGGATGGCGTGCGCGATGGGATGCTCTGAGTGCATTGCGAGGCTGAGCGCGACCTCCAGATGGCTCTGAAGCGGCTGTCGGTCAAGACTGCGGGCGTGTTCCACGCGCTGTTTGCCGTAGGTGAGCGTGCCCGTTTTATCGAACGCGAGCGCGCGTAGCCCCGCCGCCTGCTCCAGCACGACCGCGCCTTTGACCACCACCCCACGTCGCGCTAACCCCGAAAGCGCACTGAGCAAAGTGACGGGCGTGCTAATCACCAGTGCGCAGGGACAACCCAGCACCAGAAACACCAGCCCCCGATAAAGCCACTCCACAAACGGCGCGCCCATCAGTAAAGGGGGCAGAACCGCCACGCCCGTTGCCAGCCCCAGCATCAACGGCGTATAGACCCGCGCAAAGCGATCCATGAACCGATCCACCTGCGCGCGCCTCGCCTGCGCTTGTGCCACCGTGCGGGCGATGTGCGCGACCAGCGTCTCGTCCGCCGTCGCAGCGACCTCCACCTCCAGCGAACCGTGCAAGTTCAACGAGCCAGCGTAGACTGAATCGCCCGCTGATTTCTCGACAGGGACGCTCTCGCCTGTGATGGGGGACTGATCCACTGCCGACGCGCCCGCCACGACGGTTCCATCAAGCGGGATGCGCTCGCCCGGCTTGACGCGAATGCGTTGCCCGACGCGAATCTGCGCGATAGGGAGAGTCTGCCATGCGCCCTCAGGCGTCTGCACAGAGGCTTCTTGAGGCGCGAGTTCGAGCGCGGCGCGCAGGCTGCGCTCCGAGCGTTCCGACGCGCGCTGCTCCAGCAACTCGGCAAGCGCGTAGAGCGTCAGCACGACCGCCGCTTCGCCCCACTTACCCAGCGCAATCGCCCCCGCGCCCGCCAGCGTCATCAGCAGGTAGATGTTGGGACGGAACCGCGTCAGTGCGAGTAGCCCTTGCCAGAGAACCTCACGCCCGGCTATGGCGATGGCTATCGCCGCGAGCAACGCCGGCGCGACGCCTCCTACCCCCAGCCACTCAGCCGCCTCCGCGCCCAGCGCGAGCGTCAACCCCACCCCGATTTGCCAGTTCTCGCGACGGGCGCGGGCGCAACTCTCCCCACACGCACACGACTGCGCCATAAGGGGATTATACCACCGACCTTCTCGAAGGGGGAGCTACCCCACGCTACACCGCTCGAACGCCACTTTCAGCGCAGCGATGGGATCCCCTTTCGGCACGAACTCCTGCCCAATCCAGCCCGTGTAGCCCGTCTCTTTGATGGCTTTCATAATCGCGGGATAATACAGCTCCTGCGTGTCGTCGATCTCGTTGCGTCCGGGATTGCCCGCCGTGTGATAGTGCGCAATCTTGTCGTGGTGGGCGCGAATCGTACGGATGATGTCGCCCTCCATAATCTGCGCGTGGTAGATGTCGTACAGGATCTTCACGCGGGGCGAGTTGACCAGCTCCACCACGCGCACGCCCCAGCTCATCTTGTCGAACTGGTAGTCGCGATGGTCCACCTTGCTGTTGAGGATTTCGAGCGCCAGCGTCACGCCTTTCTGCTCGGCGTAGGGCGCGACGCGCTTGAGGCAGGCGACGGTCTGCTCGATGCCCTCCTCGTCGGGGCGTCCGCGACGATTTCCCGAAAAGCAAATCAGGATGGGAATCTCGTATTGCACGGCTTTATCGATGTTGGCTTTCAGCTCATCCTCGATACGGCTGTGGTTGCGGGGGTCGTTCATGCCGTTGTCGATGGTTCCGTGCCCGCCGTGCGTGACGATTTTCAACCCTGCCTCTTTGATCATATCCCACATCGGTTCAGGCACGAGTTCGAACCCTTCGTAGCCGATGCGTTTCGCTTCCGCAATCAGGCGTTTCGGCTCGATGCGCCCTTGATAGCACCACCAGCAGATGTCCTGTTTCATCCGTGCACCTCGCATGGCGGGATTGTACCTGACTTCAACCACGCGCCTGCAGAATGAGCATCGCGTCCAGCGTCATATGCACCGCCCAGTGAACCCAAAAACAGGGCAGAAACGAGCGTACGTGCAACGCGACCCAACTGAGAATCAGCGCGGCGAAGAAGGAGCCGACCACTTCGGGCAGCGGCTTGCCATAGTGCAGCAGCGCGAACGCCCCCGCCTGCAGCCCTATTCCCCACCAGCCCATCCAGCGGTACAGCCCGAAAGTCAGAAACCCGCGAAAGAAAAACTCCCAGCAGAACAGGTAGTAGCCATACGCCAGCTGGAAATAGACGGCGTACACGGGGTCGGTCAGCACGCGCTTATCGAGGGGGTAATACTGCTGGAAGTCGGGGCGTTGGGCGACATAGAACAGCAGGGGCAACATCGCGAGGTACATCAGCAGGGCATAGAGCGCGCCCAGCTTGCCGTCGCCGCGCGCCAGACCGTACTGGCTGAGTTCCCCCTTGCCGAAAAATGCGAGCGTCAATATCGGCAGCCAGAGCAAGCCGAGCGAGCTGACCAGGATATATTCGTTCCAGTCGCGCAGGGCGGCGTTCTCGCGCTGGATGCCCAGCCAGCGCAGCGACTCCACCGAGTAGGGCTGAATATAGTAGACAAACAGGAACGCCACGACCAGCGTGCCGAGAATCACGACCTCCCATTCTGCGCGTTTGTGATGTGTCGTCAACGCCTTGCTCCTTCGGAGCCAGCCGGCGGCGTCCCTGTTTGATGGTGCGCTCTAACTGCCCATTCCGTGCTGAACCAGCGTCTCGGCGTTTTCCAGGTTGTGCGCCACGGCGTTGAGGAACTCCGCGCCGCCCACGCCGTTGATGAGCCGGTGGTCAAAGGTCAACACGAGGTTCACATGGGGCGCGCCATCGAGGAGGAACGCCTCGCCCGCAAACAGAATCGCGACAGCGGGCGCGACCAGCACGGGGATAGCATCCACCATCTGGTAGCCGCCCATGTAGGTCAGCAGCAGCTGGATGCTGGCGTCTGCCTGATCCTCGCCGGCGCGCGCTTTGCGAATCTGGCTCTGCAGCGTGCGCACAAAACTCACGAAGTCGAGCGCGGAGGCGTTTTTGACCAGCGCGGTCACCAGCTCGTCGCCGGGGCGCGCGACGGCAATTCCGAGGTTCACATGCTGATACTGGCGCAGGGTCTCCTCGCCCACGAGTTGCGAGCGGAACTTGGGATGCTGCAGGGTCGCCTGCGCCGCGCAGTAGGCGAACACCTGAAACTCGGAAGGCTGCACGGGCGCGTTGGGGTTCGTTTTGAACTGTTCCACGACGCGCCGCACGGCGTCCCAGCGCGCAGGACGGCGCAACACGGCGGGCACGACCAGCTGGCTGCTGCGCTTGATGCGGTAGATGAAGGTGCGCTGCTGCTGCGGGAGCGGATAGTCCACATACTCTGCGCTTGCCGCCGTTTCGGAGCGACCCGCCAAGTAAGCGTCGATGTCTTCGGGCATCAGTTTATTGCCCGACGCGGCGGGGATACGGCGCAGTTCTTCTTCGGAGATGCCTTTCTGCCGCGCATAGGCGCGAGTGCGTGGGGGGATTGTGAGTTCGAGGCGTGCGCCCACGGGCGTCGGCTCGCGAGGCGGCGCGGCAGGAGCAGCGGCAACAGGCGCAGGCTGTGGCGCGTGCGAAACAGGCGACGCCGCCTCAACCACGCCCTCCACCTCCATCCTCGCAATCGGCGCGCCAATTGGCAAAATGTCGCCCTCCTTCGCCAACCACTCCACAATCACGCCCGCATAGGGACTCTCCACTTCTACATTCGCTTTATCCGTCTCCATTTCGTAAATATGTTCGTCCCGTTCCACACGGTCGCCCGGCTGTTTCAAAAAGCGCATCACGCGCACTTCTTGCAATCCTTCGCCTAACTGCGGTACGATTACTTCCACAATCGCCATCGATAAACGCCTCCTACAGGAACAGATTGTACCCGTTTCGGGTATAGTTCGATGTACGGAGACGACTATCATGCGAACTCTATGGATTGTGGCAGTGGCTTTGGTAGCGACGGCGACGGGCGTCGCCCAGCAAGACGCGAAGGCGTTCCTCAAACAGGTGCAACAGAAGTATCGCAACGCGAAATCGTGGGAAGTCGCTATCGATATGACCGTTGAAGTGAACTTTGGCAATAACTCCAATAAGCAGCAGATGAGCTCCACGATTGCGATGCAGCGCCCCAATCGTGTAGCCGCGAAAATCGGTTCGAGCGCGTTCAGCCCACCCCGCGAGGTCTATTCCGACGGCAAGACCGTGTACGAATATGTCCCCGCTGCGAAACAGTATATCAAGCGTCCTGCGCCACCTAACCTGAGCGGCGGCAACGCCCGACTGCTCGGCGAGGCAGGAATGCTGATGGGGATTGCTGACCAGAACCTCGACGAGCTGGGTCCCAACGCGAAGGTTCAGTTTCGCGGAACCCAGACCGTGGGCGGGAAACAGACGCGCGTGGTGGAAATCACCGACAAGCAAGGCAACGCCTCCGTGAACCTTAAGCTTTATATCGGGGCGCAGGATCAACTCATCTATCGTGTGGAGCTGAACCAGACGATGCGTCCGCAAGGGGGGCAGGGCGGCGCGCAAGGGCAACAGCAGTCTACCACGATGAAAGTCTCGGCGAACCTGCGCTACATCAGTTTCGACAAGCCGATACCCGCCTCGCGCTTCCAGTTCAAGCCGCCCAAAGACGCGAAAGAAATCCAACCGCCCCAGCAGGGTCAACCGATGACGCCGCCTCAAGCGCCCGGTCGATAACGACACGCTTGCGCCGCTTGGTTTTTTCTCGGCGGGACGCCGACGCTACGCCGACCGCGTGGCGTCGGCTAACATAATTTGATTCGATGCCACTGCTGGAGTTCCGCCGCACCCCTATTTAGCCGCCCGATTTCAAAAACCGGCGTGTGCTGACCACTGCAGGAACCGCTTTCCCGCGAATTTCCACGGCGCAGGGCGTTCCCGCTTTGGCATACTCTGCAGGTAGATATGCCATGCCGATTCCCTGTTCCAGCGTGGGCGAGTAGACGCCGCTGGTCAGAGCGCTCACTGGTTGCCCCTCAATCAGCACGGGGTAGCCCTCGCGCGGCACACCGCGCTCCTGTAGGCGCACGCCCATCAGTTTGCGTGACGGACCCGTCTGCTTGACCTGCTGGATGACCTCTGCGCCGAGATAGTTGAGACGGTCGCTCACCAACCAGCCCAGCCCCGCTTCGATGGGATTCGTATCCTCGGTCAGTTCGTGTCCGTACAGATGCAGTCCCGCTTCCACGCGCAGCACATCCCGCGCGCCCAGCCCGCACGGCGTCGCGCCTGCCTGCAGGAGCGTTTCCCAGAGCCGTACCCCTGTTTCCGCAGGTGCGATGAGTTCGAACCCGTCCTCGCCCGTGTAGCCTGTGCGCGCGGCGAACACCCGCGCGTTCCCCCACTCGACGAAAGTCGCTCCGAAGCGCGGCGTCGCATCCAGAGACGCGCCCAAAATCGCGCTCAAACGCTCGGTCGCCTCAGGTCCCTGCACCGCCAGCATCGTGGTCTGCTCCGTCTGGTCATCGATCGCGACATGCATCGCCCACGCGCTGCGCCAGCGAGTGAACCAGTTCAGGTCTTTCTGCCGGTTTGCGGCGTTGAACACCATCAGGTACTCGTCGAGCTGCAGCTGGTAGATAATCACGTCGTCCACCACGCCGCCGCGCTCGTTGGTTAGTACCGTGTATTGCCCTGTCATCGACGCGATTTTGCTGAGGTCCGAGGGAACCAGACGGCTCAGGAAGGCGAGAGAGTCCCCGCCCCGGAAGTAAGCGCGCGCCATGTGGCTCACATCGAACACGCCCCACCGCTGGCGCACGGACTGAACCTCTTGGATGATTCCCGCGTATTGCACGGGCATCTCCCAGCCTGCAAACTCGACCATGCGCCCGCCCGCCTGCTGGTGCAACTCGTAGAGTGCTGTGCGTTGCATAGGCGTATTATACCGAGCAAGGGGGATAGGGAATCGTGGGGTATCCTTTAGCTTATGCCTAACACACAGCGTTGCGATGTCCTCCTGCGCGGCGGAACCGTGTTCGATGGGCTGGGCAATCCGGGTTTCTGCGCCGATGTCGCGATTACCGACGACCGCATCGTCGCTCTCGGCGAGCTGGAAGGATGGCAGGCGGGCGTTGAACTGGATTTGCAGGGCTTGTGTGTCGCGCCTGGCTTCATCGACATCCATACGCACGCTGACTTCTCGCTGAACCATCATCCAGAGCAAATCAGTGTGCTGTTCCAAGGCGTGACGACGCAGGTGGGGGGCAACTGCGGCTTCGCCGTCGGACAAATCGACGACTCGCCCCTCTTCCGGCAGGAGCAACGCTGGCTGAAACCGCACGGCGTGGAGATTAACTGGCGGTCGTTCGGCGAGTATCTGCGGATCCTGGATGCGCTGGGACTCGGTACGAACTACGTCCCTCAGTGCGGGCATGGCACGGCGCGCAAGAAAGTGATGGGCTACGAGAAACGCCCACCAACCCACGCTGAGCTGGACGCGATGCGCCAGGAGATTGCGCTCTGTTTTGAAGCGGGCGCGTTCGCGTTCACCACAGGACTGGAGTACCCGCCCAACAGCTTCGCCGAGACCGAAGAGATTATCGAGCTCGCTAAAGTGGCTGCTCAGTACGGCGGTTTCTACGCGACGCATCTGCGCAGCGAGGGCGACGGACTCATCGAAAGTGTGCAGGAGGCGCTGCGGATTGCGACCGAAGCGGAACTGCCCCTGCAGCTGGCACACCACAAAGCCGAGGGCAGGCGGAACTGGGGCAAGATTCATACCACGCTGCAGATGGTCAGCGACGCCGTCGCTCAGGGGCTGGACGTGACGCTCGATGTGTACCCCTACACGGCGTATCAGACCTCGCTGGCAGTCGCCGCGCTGCCCAGCTGGGCACTCGACGGCGACCCTGACGCCCTACTCAATCGTCTGCGCGACCCGCACGAGCGTGAACGGCTCATCCACGCGATGCAGGCGATGCAACCGGACTGGCATAGTACCGTGATTGGCAGCACGCCTCACAACCGCGAGTATCAGGGACTCACAATCGCCGACGCCGCGCGCCTCGCAGGGAAGGAACCTGAGGCGTTCATTCTGGACCTACTGCTGGATGCGGGCGGGCATGTGGGCGTGGCATGGTTCAACATGTCCGAAGATGACCTGCGCACCGTGCTGAAGTACCCGCTCACGATGGTCGGCTCCGATGGCGTAGGGACGGAGCCGAGCAAGTACGCCGCCGAGCGTCCCCACCCGCGCAGCTACGGAACGTTCCCGCGCGTGCTGGCACGATATGTGCGTCAGGAGGGCTTGCTCAGCCTCGAAGAGGCGATTTTCAAGATGACGGGGCTTCCCGCTGCGCGCTTGAAACTGACCGACAGGGGCGTTCTACAGGAGGGTGCCTACGCTGACATCGTTATCTTCGACTTTGGCGCAATTCAGGACTTCGCCGACTTTGAGAACCCCCACCGCCTCTCGCAAGGAGTAGTTCATCTATTTGTGAACGGGCGGTGGACGATTCGCGACGGCGCGTACACGGGCGCGCGGGCAGGGCGCGTGCTCACCAGGGCTTGACCCCCCTACCTCGCCAGCCGGAGAATCGCCTCCGCTAAGCGCGCGGGGTCGTGACGCACATAGTCGCTCTGGCTGATGAAGTTGCCCGCCATCACCTTGTAGCCCATCTGACGGATGCGGTCAATATCGGGCAGCACCAGTTCCTGCCCGCTGGCGTGGTAGCGCTCCATCAGTTCGGGGATGGGCGTCGCGTTATTCACCAGCACATAGTCGAACACGCGCCCACCTGCGTGCGCCTCGATCGCCCGCACATGGTCGGACGCCGTGAAGCCGTCGGTCTCGCCCGGCTGCGTCATCACATTACATACATAGATGCGCAGAGCGTCGGTGGAGCGAAGCGCGTCGGCGATTTTCGGCACAAGCAGGTTCGGAATCACGCTCGTGAACAGACTGCCTGGTCCCAGCACAATCACATCCGCCTGCTTAATCGCGTCGACGGCTTCCTGCGGCGGCTCCACATCGGGCGGCACAAGGTGCATGCGCCGGATCCGCGCAGGATACTCCACAATCCGCGTTTCCCCTTCCACACACGAGCCGTCCTCCATCTCGGCGCGCAGGTTGACATGCGTAAGCGTGGAGGGCAGCACGCGCCCGCGAATGGCAAGCACTTTGCTGATTTCCTGAATCGCCCTCTCAAAGTCGCCGTCCTTGAGTTGCGTCATCGCGGCGATGAGCAGATTGCCCACCGAGTGCCCGCTCAGGTTGCCCGCGTCGTCTTTGAAGCGGTGTTGCAGCAGGGCGGTCATCGCGCCTTCAGCGTCGGCGAGCGCAATCAGGCAGTTGCGGATGTCGCCAGGGGGCAGGATGCCGAGTTCCTGACGCAGTTTGCCCGACGAGCCGCCGTCGTCGGTCACGGTCACAATCGCGACGATATTGGCGGTGTAGCGTTTGAGACCGCGCAGCATGGTGGACAGCCCTGTGCCGCCGCCAATCACCACCACGCGCTTGCCGTGCGCCATCAGCGCGTAGCGCGACAGCACATCCCACACACGCCCGCTCGCGCGGGGTTGCAGGATGCCGACCAGCGTGCGCCATGCGCGGCGCAAGCCCCACCACCAGATTCCCACTCCCAGCGCGCCCAACGCGACGCCCAGCCCCCAGCGCATCGCCTGCGCGGCGCGGGGCGTGGTCGCCAACGACTGAATTTGACTGTCGAGAGCGCGATAGAGGTTATCGAGCCAGTGGGCAGGCGCGCCGCCCAACCCCACCCACAACCCCAGCAAAGCAATCAGCAAGCCCACACTGGAGAGCGCGAGCCAGCGCTTCACCTGCATGCCCGGCATCAGCCAGCGCCATCGCCCGTCTGCCATCTTACGCCTCCCCCCGCGCTAAATCGCGATGCTCTACCGTCGCGCGATAGCCCTGCGCAGTGAACCACGCCCCCAGCTCCTCGCCCAGCACCACCGAGCGATGTCGCCCGCCCGTGCAGCCCAGCCCCACGGTCAGATACGCTTTGCCCTCGCGTTCGTAGCGCGGCAAGAGATACGAGAGAAAATTACGCACCGTTTCCAAAAACTCCTGCGTTTCGGCGTCGCTCAGCACATAGGAGCGTACCGCCTCATCCGTGCCCGGTTTCGGCTTCAGGCTTGGCACATAGTGCGGGTTGCGCAGGAACCGTACATCGAACACCAGGTCAGCGTCGGCGGGCACGCCGTACTTGAAGCCGAACGAGACGACGCGCACACGCAGGTACGACTGCGCCTTCTCGTCGCCGTACAGCCCCCGAATCGCCTCGCGCAAATCCTGCGGGCGGAACAGAGTCGTGTCCAGCGTGTGGTCGGCAATCGCCTTGAGCGGGGCGAGCAACTCCCGCTCTTTGCGAATCGCTTTGGG
>JAOAES010000310.1 GCA_026416655.1 Fimbriimonadales bacterium | reverse complement strand
CGTCGGTTCCTCGCAGCGGAGATTGACCCCACCTATCACGCGATGATCCTGGAGCGTCTGCGCACGGGGCAGATACGCGAGGAGTATCGCCTCATCAAGCGCACGGTGCGGATGGAAGATTTATCGTTGCAGCCCGCGCTGTGGAGTGAATGAGCCGCTTGGCGCAAACCGTTACCGCACAGGGCGCAACGCCGTCGTCTTCTCGCGCAGTCGCTTGTACGCCAGCCCCGCGAGCGGCTTGAGGTTCACGATGTCCTCGCGGTTGTAGCGGAGCAGCGTCTCCAGCGCAGAGTCGTGCCCCAACCGATAGGCTTGCCACAGCAGCACCGCCTCGCGCCCACCCAGACCTTCTAAATCGGGATCTCGATTTAGCCCCAGTTGTTGCTCGATGCGCTTCAGCCCGCCGCGCAGCCCCACTCGCCGTAGAGTAGGGCACAAATCGAGATGCAGCTGATCCAGCGCAAGCCCTGGAAAGTTGCGATAAATCATCGGCACATCGAAGTTTAAGCCGTTGAAAGTCACCAGCATCGAGAACTCGCGGATGAACTCAGGGAACTCCTCAAGGTTCTCGCCCCAGATGAACTGGTAGGTCTCTTCGCCGTCGTAGACGCCGATGACCGTGATTTGCGAGCCGCCGTCGGTCTCGATATCGAGGTAGGCTGTGTTCTGTCGGAACTCTTCGTAGGCGCGCCAGTGTTCCTTGAGGGGGAGCCTGCCTGCGAAGTAGGCGTGGTCGCCGTCTTCAAGAGCCTCGACAGAGGTCGCCGCGCCCTGCAGCACCGCGCTCAGGTAGGGTTCGCTAATGCGCCACTTCGCGGGCGTCTCGAGCAGGGTGTACCAGTCCTCTGCGCCCTGCAGCCACAGTTCCCGCTCAATCGACTCGTCGACGCCCGGAATATGAATGTAGGTTCGCGTTAACACAGCACTATGAGTGTACCCTGTCGGGCGCGGCGGACGGTACGACGGCGTCCCCGCCGTCGCCCACGAACTGCCTCCGCAGGGGTGCGACGGCGTCCCCGCCGTCGTACCTGGCAGTACGACTCCCGGCAGGGGATGCTTACCGTTTGAGGTGCGGCGGATAGGTAATCGGCGGCAGTTTCGCTTCCAGCTCGGCGCGGCGCGGCTCCAGCCAGGGTGGCAACACGAGCCGCTCGCCCAGCGACTCGCTCGGCTCGTCCACGCCGAAGCCCGGTCCGTCTGTCGCCAGCTCGAAAATCACGCCGCCCGGCTCGCGGAAGTAGACCGACTTGAACCAGAATCGGTCGATAATCGGCGTAGGTTGCAATCCGACGCTGGCGACCTGCTCTCGCAGCTGGCTCAGGTGCTGCTCATCGCGCACGCGCCACGCGAGGTGGTGCATGCAACCCTTGCCCCAGCGTCCCCGCGGCGCATCAGGCGTCGCCACAACCTTCAGATAGCCGTAGCCCAGCGCGTTGGGCTGACCCACACGATAGAGCGAGGCGGCGCCGTCGGTTCCAGCCGGCGTGAAGCCCAGTATCTCGGTCAGTACGCGCTCCGTCGCGCCCAGCGCGTGCAAGGTCAGCTGCGCCCCGACCAGCCCGCGTATCTGGTGTTCGGCGGGCACGGGGCTACGCTCCCACGCGACAAAGGGACGCGCATCGTCGATACCGAGTAGCGCAAGGCGTAGCCCTTCGGGATCACGGAAGCGCAGCGCAGGCGCGCCATACGCCTCAGCGACAGGCTCCACCGCAATGCCCGCCGCCTGCAAACGCTCGCTCCAGTAGCTCAGGCTCTCAACAGGGACGCTCAGAGCCGTCTCCGTGATAATCCCCGCGCCCTCGTGCATCGGCGCGATGTTGCGCCACGGGAAAAAGGTGATGTCTGTACCGGGTGAACCCACAGCGTCCGCGTAGAACAGGTGGTAAATATCGGGCGCGTCTTGATTTACGGAGCGTTTGACCATACGCAAGCCCAGCACGCCCGCGTAGAAATCCACATTTCGCTGCGCGTCGCCCGCAAACGCCGTCGCATGATGAAACCCCAACACCCCAATAGCTGCCATACGGAAAGGATACCCGCTGGACATTAGCAGGAACTCTCGCGCTTGCGCCTAACGAATCCCTATGCGACGCAGCACGCCCATCCAGGACTGGAAACCGAAAACCGACGAGAAACTCTTGATTATCCATGCCGACGACTTCGGCATGTGCCACTCGAAGAACCTCGCGACGATACGCGCGTTCGAAACCGGCGCGATTAGCAGCGCGAGCATCATGATGCCCTGCGCGTGGGTGGCGGAAGCCGTCGAGTGGGTCAAGAAGAACCCCAACGCCGATGTGGGGCTACACCTGACGCTCACCAGTGAGTGGAGTCCCATCCGCTGGCGTCCCGTTGCGCCCGCTGATAAAGTCAAAGGCTTGCTCGACCCGCAGGGCTACATGTGGCGCAGCGTGGACGATGTGGTGCGCAACGCGAAGCCACAGGAAGTGGAGACCGAAATCCGCGCCCAGATCGAACTCGCGCTGCAGATGGGGCTGAAACCCACCCACTTAGACTCGCATATGGGCACGCTCTACGCCGACGCCCGGTTCTTCGAGGTCTTTCTGAAGGTCGCGATGGAGTACAAAATCCCACCGATGGTGTTCAGCCCTACGCAGGAGATGATGTTGATGGCGGCGGCGCGAGGGCTGAACTATCGCGAGGTGTATCAGCGCATTCAGGCAGCGGGACTGCCCACCATCGACTACCTGAACCCCCAGTACGCGCCCGGCGAGAGCAAAGAGAAGCACCGCCAGCGACTGCACGACTACCTGCGCACGCTCAAGCCCGGCGTGAACGAGCTGATTGTGCATTTAGGCGTGGACGACCCTGAAGGCAACGCCGTCACCGGCGGCTGGAAATATCGCGTGCAGGAGCTGGAGATTCTTCAGGAGCCGGAGTTCAAGCGCATCCTGCAGGAGCAGAAGATTCGGCTGTTCACCTATCGCGAGCTGGCGCAGATGTACGGCTATCCGCGTTGAGATAACGGTATCGGGTGCTGGTCGTTACCCCTCCACCGGAATCTCCACAATATCGCGCTTGCGCCACGGGGGGCAGGGCGGCTTGGGCGGCGTATTGCCCCCATAACGCCAAATCCCCCAGATAATCGTCGGCTCTTGGCGCGTGGGCGGCTTGGCGGGGAACGGCGTGTGCCCATCGGTCAGCACAATTATCGCGTCGGGCGGGGGCATGAGGCGTTTGGCGGCTTCGATCCCTGCAGGCATATCGGTTCCCCCACCGCCTTTCATCTTGCCCCGCGCCAGCTCCCAGTCGCGCCGCGTAAGTACCTGCACCGCCTCGTAGGGCACGGCGTCGCAGGGAATAATCGTAATCCGCGTGCGCGGCTGCTCCAGCACGGCGCGCACCTCCGCCATCGCCTGCGTCAACTCGCGGTCGCTGATGGAGCCAGAGGTGTCCACCACCACTGCCACGCGCGGGCGGTACTCGCCTTGCAGGGCGGGCAGGATGAAGGGCTTGTAAATCTCAGCGCGGCGGTTCGGACGGCGGTAGCTGTAGTCCAGTCGTTGCCCGAAGCCCTCGTTGATTGCGCCGCGCACCACGCGCTTGAGCTGCTCGCGCCAGTTCACGCGCGGTTGCATCACCTCTTCAGCCCAGCGCACCCAGCCTGCGGGCATCGTGCCGCGTGTCTTTTGGGCGTCCAGAATGCGCCGCGCTGCCTCCTCGCGCAGGCTCTGTCGGTCAAAGTCGCTGAGTGCGTGCGCGTCAGGGCTATCGGCGGGCAGTTCCCACGGTCGGGGCTTGCCGTGAACGCCGCTGCCTTCGTCCCAGTGTGTGCCCTCACCCCCTGCCCTCGTAGCGTCGGCGTCCCTGCCGACGAGGGTATTCGTAGCGTCGGCGTCCTCGCCGACGAGGGTATTCGTAGCGTCGGCATCCCCGCCGACGAGGGTATTCGTAGCGTCGGCGTCCTCGCCGACGGCTTGCGACTGCGACCCTCCCGCGCCGCCACCTGCTTGCCCTTCCTGCGCGCCCCCGCCTTGCTGCTGCGCTTGCTGCCGCGCCCGCTCCCGCAACTCCCGATAGTACCACTCCGCCAACCGCCCCGCAGGCAAACCAAACTTATCCGGCGTCGCACTCGCCGCACCCTGCCCAAAATCGGGCATCCGCAAACCGTCGGGCACATAATCGTTAATCTCCAAATCACACGCGAGATTCCACAACTCAGGCTGCGCGTGAACCTCCTCCGCGCGCGTGCTGTGTTCCCGCAGCCAGTGCCACACCTCGTGCATCAGCAGAAACCCTACCTGCGGCAGCGGGTCGCCCTGCAAGCGTTGCAGCCAGTCGGGGTTCAGGTAAACCCTGCCGTGGCGGTCAATCGCAGCGGGGGCGGGCAACTCGCGCGACAGCACCAGCGGCGCGGCGTACAGCGCAGGCGCGAGCCACTCCACCTGCTCCGCCGCATACACCCGCGCTGCACGGGCGAGGTCTTCAGGCGAGGGTTGTGGGTTCATCGTGCGGTAATTGTACCAGCTGGTGTTGTTTTCAGGTTTGTTATGCCGTTTGGCGTTCCAAGTAGTGTGAGATTCTGTGCGGATAATGCTGTCTTTAGAGTGCAGGCGAAGCGTTACTCGTCGGCTGCCCGTCTCTTCTGTGGGTGATGCTTGGACAGATTTGCTTGAATAAATTAGCTGTTTTATGCTCCATACTACAAGCCCAGAACTTATAAGTAAAATAATAAAAAAAATGAAGTAAGAAATAAAATAATAATGAAGTTATCTACCGCATTTGTTTTCGCCTATCGTTTCTCTGCCGTGTCCGTAATGTGCTATACTATGACCGTAGTTATCAAGAAGTGTGAATGCTGCCTACCTATTTCCCTGCCGCGTTCCATTATGTGCCATACTATAAACCATGAGCCATGCACGGAACAGGGTAGTCGTGG
>JAOAES010000232.1 GCA_026416655.1 Fimbriimonadales bacterium | reverse complement strand
CATCACATAGCCCAGCTGTTGCGGAGTTGCGTTGTCGAGGTTAGTTTCAATCTGCACGATGCTTTCCCAGTCGCCTGCAGGCGTCTGCAGCGAGTCGGTCGATTCACCCACGAAGATGCGCAGCAGGTTGGGCAGGGGGCGATCAGCGTGTCCTGCGCCATAGCCGATTTGTTCCCACCGCATGGGGGGCAGCTGCCCGAACCGATGGCTGAGCGCGACGGCGAGCGCGGCGCCCGTGGGCGTCACGGTCTCGCCTTGAATGGCGATTCCGTAGGTAGGCGCGCCCCGCAGCAGTTCCACGACGGCGGGCGCAGGCAGGGGCAGCGCGCCATGCGCCGCCTTGACGAACCCGCGCCCCATCGGCAAGGGTGAACACACGATGCGCTCCACACCGAGCGCGTGGAAGCCCCAGCACGCACCCACCACATCCAGAATCGCGTCTACCGCGCCCACTTCGTGGAAATGCACGCGGTCGGGCGTCGTGCCGTGTACCGCCGCCTCCGCCTCCGCAAGGCGTGTGAACACGGCGGCGGCGTTCCGCTTCACAAGGGGAGGCAGGTCGCCCTGCTCGATAATCTCCAGCACATCGCTCAGGTGGCGATGGGGCTGGTCTTCGCTGTGAGTGATGTATACACGGCGTGCATAGATGGCTTCAATCTCCACACGCTCGCTGCGCCAATCCCAGCCGGAGAGGGGGAGCGTCCGCAGCGCGTCCAGCAGCTCACTTTCCGAGACACCCGCTTCAATCAGCGCGGCGAGCGTCATATCGCCCGCAATCCCTCCGATACAGTCCAGATAGGCGAGTTTCATAAAACCTCCAGCACTTCTTGGGCAGCGCGTTCGCCCGATTCAATCGCGCCCTCGATGTAGCCCATCCAGCGCGTGGCGGTCTCCGTGCCTGCCCAGAAGATTCTACCTACTGGCTGGCGCAACGCCTGCCCGAACTGTGTCCATGCGCCGGGCGGGAAGTGCGCCCCGTAGCACCCGCGCGACCAGACCTCCGCGCTCCAGTCGTGGTCTAAGTAAAGTTCGGGCTGAGCGGCGCGTTCGCCGAAATAGCGTGTGAGGCAGTGCAGCGTCGCTTCTCGCCGTGCTTCGTGTCCTGCCGCGCTCATCCGCCGCGCCGACGCACCCTCCATAAAGCCCAGCAGGATCCCGCACGAGCCATCGGGCGGCGAGTTGTCGAACACCAGATGCAGCGGCTCCAATTCGCTGGTCACGAACCCGCTTAGCCCGTGCTCGCGCCAGAAGGGACGGTCGTATACGGCGAAGCACTTGATGACTGAGCCGTTAGGCAGGCGTTGCGTGAGCTGGTCGCGCGCGGGGGGCAAGGGCGGGTCGTACTCGATGCGTCCTGCGAGAGTTGGTGGCACGGCGACGATGACGGCGCGTGCTGTATAGGTTGCGCCTGCCTGCGTGGTTGTGTGGACAACGGCATCGCGCTGCGTAATCTGACGCACGGGCTGGTGGAGTCGCACGCGCTCTCCGAGTTGCTCTGCGAGGCGTAGGGCGAGGCTCTGCGCGCCGTCGACGAACCGATCCTGCTGTGCCCCGCCGCGCGTGTTGCTCAGACGCTCCACCCCGCCGCCCGAATGGATGTAGAACAGGGCGTGCAGCAGCGAGAACTCGTACGGCTCGGCGGCGAACACCGCTTCCGCGAACAGTTTCATTCCCCACCGCCCGACGCGCGTGCGCATGCTCTGCTCAATCCAGCTGGCGAAGGTCATCGAGTCCCATGCCGCCGCCTGCGGCGCGTCCCACGGGGCATGCAGGGGAACCTGCTGCGCCATCTTGTCTAACTTCGCGATGGCGTTGCCGAAATCGAGCAGGGGCATCCACCCCAGCTTCGGGATTGTTCCTGCATAGCGGCGCGCCTGACCCCCAAAATAGACCAGGCTTTCACCGTCCGTATAGGTGGGGAACAGCTCAGCCTTGAGTCGCTTCGCAAGCGCATAAGCGCGCTCCTGTGTGGGACCCAGCCACTGACCGCCTAAGTCGATCCAGCAGTTCGGCGCAAGCGCGTGGCGCAACAGGCGTCCGCCGACCCGCTCACGCGCCTCCAACACGAGGACTTCCTTCCCCTGTTGCAGGAGCGCGTGCGCGGCAATCAGCCCCGCAACCCCTGCACCCACAACGACTACGTCCGCTTCCTGCGCCATCGACCACCTTTTGAGTTCGTTGCCGCAGCGGAGATTCCTGTAGCCACCCCGCTCTGATGAAACTTCTATTCCCCGCCAATAATTTGAGGAAGCGAAATACCCCCTAACGGAGGCGAACGATGGCTATTCAAGTGCGAGGTTTCGTAAGCGTTCTGAGCGCTGCCTTTCTCTCGGTGGCGTGCGCTCAGTGGACGGTGAGCGGCAGCAACATTTACTATAACAGCGGAAATGTAGGAATCGGTACAACCAGCCCCGTCTATCGTCTGTTCGTTCAGGCGACGAGTGGCGCGACGGCGATTTTTGGCAACCATACCGCAACAAGCGGAACCCTGTATGGCGTCTGGGGACAGATTGCCAGCAGCGCAGGCGCAGGGGTGTACGGTTATGCCACAGCGAGTTCAGGCAGTACCTACGGTGTGTGGGGGCGTTCGGATAGCACAGCGGGCACGGGCGTGTATGGGTTTGCGACTGCCACCACTGGAACGACATATGGCGTCTGGGGGCGCACCGCCAGCAGCGCAGGCGCAGGGGTGTACGGTTATGCCACAGCGAGTTCAGGCAGTACCTACGGTGTGTGGGGGCTGTCTCTTAT
>JAOAES010000070.1 GCA_026416655.1 Fimbriimonadales bacterium | reverse complement strand
GGGCTTTAGAGGTATAATAGACGCGCCGCCTTCAGGCGGAGGGAAATCTATGTTCGGAAGCATCGGATTCACCGAAATCATGGTCTTGTTCGTGATTGCGCTGCTCATCTTCGGTCCGCGCAAGCTGCCGGAGATAGCGCGCTCCGTCGGGCAAGCCATGCGCGAATTCAAAAAAGCAGGGGAGGAAGTCACGCGCTCGCTCGAAGAGCCTGTCGAAGAAATCCGCGAGCGCATCCAGAACATCGACCCCTACGACGAGGAGCGACAATGGAGATCCTGAAAATCATACTGACTTGGGTGGACATGGTTATCATGGTGCTGTTCATCGGGCTGGTGGCGATTCAGACCTCCCGTTCCGAAGGAATTTTTAGCCCGGGGGCAGCGGACAGCATGTTCGGCAGGGCGAAACCGGGTTTTGAGGACAACCTGTCGCGCCTGACGCTGATTTTAGCCGTTACGATGTTTATCTTGACCGCCGTCGTCACCTACATGCCTTGATGGTGCATATCGAAAAACTCCCGCTGGGCATTTTGCAGGCGAACTGCTACATCGTGCAGTGCGCAGCAACGCGCGAAACTGTCGTGATTGACCCCGGGCTGGAGCCGGAACGCATTATCGAACGCCTGCACGCGCTGGGGAATCCCCCCGTCGTCGCCCTCTTAGCCACGCATGGGCATTTTGACCATGTGGTGGGCGTGCGCGCCCTGAAGCAACATACCAACGCGCCCTTCTGGATCTCGCAGGAGGAGTGGGAACTCTGGGCGCAGTTCGCCCACGAACATCCCGTTTACCTGAGTCTGCCGCCGACGGAACCCGTGCCTGAACCCGACCGATTCCTGCGCGAAGGCGAGCAGTTCGCTGTGGGCGCGTTGCACTTTGAGGTGCTTGCCCTGCGTGGGCACGCGCCTGACCACATCGGCTTCCTGCTGAAAAACACGCAGCCGATGCGCCTTTTTTGTGGGGACGCGATTTTCGCCGGCAGCGTCGGGCGCACCGACATCCCGCACGCGGACCCCAACATCCTGCGTGAACACCTGCACACGCGCGTCTTAGCCCTGCCCGACGACACGATTCTCCACCCCGGGCACGGACCCGACACCACTGTCGGCATCGAGCGGGCGACAAATCCGTATTTGTAAGCGCCTTTGGGCTATAATTACGCCGGAGGCGCACCATGCAAAGGAGATTAGCCTCTCTTGGACTTTGTGTTGCCGTTGCGCTCGGCGCAACGCTGCTGCTACGCGCTGTCGCGGATAACTTCGACCCTGCTGAGAAGACTTGCGCTCAGAACCTCGCACGCTTCGGAATCGCAATCGCGATGTACCTGAACGACTATGACGATGTCTTCCCGATGGCTTATGAGCGCCCTGCGCCCACGCAAGCGTGGCGATGGAACGAGCTTGCTCCCGTCCCGCGCGACTGGCAGAGCGGCGCGCCGCGCGAGGCGTGGGTCTGGGTAAACTCGCTGGAGCCGTATCTGGGCAGCGTCTACTACCGGTATCGCCCGACGCGGCTCTCCTGCTCCGCAACACTCCCTGTGAAGCAACCGGGCGTGGACTACAGCCAGCGTGTGCGCTCACCCTTCCCCGTGAGCTACACCTATAACGGCTATCTGCACCGATACCGACTCGCATCGATTGAGGATTTCACGACGCTGCCCGTCATCTGGGAAGGCTTGGGGCGCGAGCATCTGATTGGCTTTGCGCCCGTGAACCCGCTGCTGCGCTGCGACCGCCCTGACCAGGCGGGTAAGGACTGCTTCTTCCGTCCATGCGAGAACCCCGCCGACCACTACCCCCGCGGCGAGGTGCGTCTGCCGCGCCAGTCGGTGTGGATCCACCGAACGGGCATGCACTTCCTGTATCTGGATGGCAGGGTGCAGCCACGCCGTCTGGGGCGACGCCTCGCGCCGAACCAGACCGACCCACTGCAAGACCCATTCACCCTGTATAACGCGCAGGGTATCCCCAGCGCGGCGCATACCGACGCCTGCGGCTACCTGCCGCTGTTCGCGCCACAATAGGAGGTGAGCCGAAATGCGACCAATTTTCGCTTTGAGCCTGACTATAACGGTGTTCGCACTCGCTACGGCGCAGCTGCGCGCAGTATGGCGTTATGAGTTCGATCCGCCGGGAGACCGACAGGCGCAAATCGAGCGCGTCGTGCGCTTGCACAATGGCGGTTGGCTGTTGCTCGGCTCTGTTCAGACCGAGCTGAACGGCGACGACGCGCTGGCAATCCGCCTGATGCCCAACGGCACCGCGGCGTGGGTGTATCAGACCGACGGCGCGGGCTTCGATGACGCCTTCGTCGACGGAGTCGTGAGCGTGAACGGGAATGAACTTCTGCTGCTGGGACGCTTCACCGACGCCGACGGCTACCTGCAGGCACAAGTCCATCGCGTCTCGCAGACCGGACAACTGCAGAGCGTGCTGACCCGCGTCAACGCGCTGGGAGGACACCTGCGACCCCTCCGATTCGGCTATCAGGACACGCTCTGGCTTTACGCTGAACTGATCAGCGTTTCCGGCGAAAGCCAGCTGATTGTGTACGACACGGAGGAGCTGTGGGGCTACGGAACCTTCCCGTTCCGTCCGTGGGGCGTCAGCTACGCCCCGTACTCGCTGAACGGGAGGAGCTTCGTGGGCGGAACTTCTGCATCGACTACCAACCTGGTAGACGCGCGCATCCTTTTCCCCAGCGAATTTGTTGACCGCTACTCGGGTCCGGCGCGCGGTTTCGATATCCCGGTCGCCATCGCGCCAATAGACGACTGGTGGAGCGGCGTTTATATCGCCATCGTCTCGGAGGGCAGCTTCACAAGCGACGATGTGGTGCTGCTGCATTATGGTGCTCACCCGCTACGCTGGGGCTATCGCTACGACTACCAGCTGCAAACCGACCTGCCTGAGAGCCTCGCTGTGGATCCGCAGGGGCGCGCTAACCTGCTGGTGCGCACGGTGCTGTGGCGCGACGAGCCGTTTGAGACCGAAATCCTGCGTCTGCTACGCTTTTCCACAAACGGCGTGCTACAGGAGGATGTGCTGCTGGACATCCCGCCGTCGCGGCTGCTTTCGGGGCTTCTGCGCATCAACGCATCGGGACAGCGGTTTGTAGCAACCCAGACCCTGCTGGGGCGCATCGGCGACGGCGGGCAGCTCCTCTGGCGATACAACACGCAGGCGTTCATTCAGGAGCTGTTCGCGGAGCCGGACGGCGCGCTAGTCATCGCGGGTGAGCGACCCGTGCGGGATCAGTACCAGTACGAAATCGAGCGGCGACTCGTGGTCGTTAAATACGCGCCCAGCGTGGACATCAACGGGGACGGCTGCGTGGACGACGCGGACCTGCTCGCCGTGCTGTTCGCCTTCGGGCAGAGCGGCTCCAACCTCATAACCGATGTGAACGGCGACGGCAGGGTCGATGATGGCGACCTGCTGATGGTGCTGTTCAGCTTCGGGGAAGGTTGCTAAGCGCTTATAGTCCTTCCTCCCTTCTCCCTCGGGAGAAGGGAGGCTAATCCGCTACGCTGCTTCCGAAGCCTTCTCGAACAGCCGTATCTCGCGCACGGCTTTCTCGATGAGGTCGGTCTCCAGCGTCAGGCAAGGATAGCCGTAGTATTCAGCGGGAGTTAACTCGTGCGGTTGCCCGCTGATGTTCGCCCAGCCCCTGAGCGGCGTGAACAGCAACAACCCCAATCGGTGGAGCGGACTCATCGAGAGCAACCCCAGCTCCATCTGCCCTGGCACGCTGCTGAGTTTGTAGCGAATATTGAGGCGCGCGCCGAGCCAGTGGACCAGTTCCTGCGCCGTGCGCCACTCCGCCCCAAGATGGCGCGAGCGTCCCAGCAGGCGCATCAGCGCGTCCGCCTGCGCCTGCGACGACAACACAGCGGGACTGACCGTAATGTGATACACCCCGTGCGCCTTCACGGTCTGTTCCAGCAAGAGGTTCGCCTGCGGCGCACTGACCCACTCAATCGCGCGATAGGCGATTAGTGGAACCGTGAACACGGCGTAAGGTTCGCTGGGGCGTTGCGGGTTATAGGCGCGGAACGGGTGCGCGCTGCCGAAGGCGAACCCGCTCGCCTGCGGATGATACCCGCCCCGACTGAGGTCGCTGAGAATCTGCGCGTTCTCGGCGTAATGATAGAACTCTTGACAGCCGCGCCACGCGAGGTCGGCGACTTGAGTCGCTGTAATCGCGCGCACCCCCGTGAACCGACGGAGATTATCCACCTGCCCCTGCAGCGTACTCGTGCGACAAAAATGGTCGGGGTCTGGTTGAAACCGTATGCCTATCTCATGGTCGCGCTTCGCCAGATCGCGATAGAAGTTCGGGTTGTGAATCGCTTCACTGAGGCACCACACCGCGCGCACCCCTGTAAGTGTGAGCAGGTGATTGAGCGGGCTTTCGTACTCGGCGTGTTCCGGCTCTGAAGCGATGCTCAGCACACTTGCGGCGGGTGCGAATGCAGGGTAGTACCAGAACATCGGCACAACCTCGCCGCGCTGTTGACCTGCCCAGAGAATCGCGCGAATCAGGCTCTCTGCCCACAGGTCTGCGACGGGTTTCGCAAAACAGAGCGATTTATCGCCGCAGGGCACGCGGTCCAGATACCAGTCCAGTCGCGAGGCGTCCTCGCTGTGCAGAGTAGGCTCCTCATCGGGGGATGCGTCGGGCGGGAGCAGGCGCGGCTCGCTCACGGGGCGTCCCATTTGGATACGCGCCATCGTCTCACCCACGTGCACGGCGTAGAGAATCGCGTGCCCTGCGCCGACCGACCGATGCGTCAAAGCGGGCAGCCCCCTATCGCGCCCATGCGGATCCAGCCAGCGCGCCCAGATGTCCGTGCCCTCTTGAACAGACACGGCTGTCCCCCCGAAGCCGTGCAGCAGCTCCCAGTCGCGCAAAAAGAGCGGGGCGTCACGTTCGGCGCAGGCATACCCTTCGCTCAGGCTCACCCGCGCGCCGTCGGGATGCTGCTGAGGCTCCACACCGAGCAAATCAGGCGCGTCGCAGGGGCTGCCAATCGCAACCCAGACGCCCCCGCTCTCCAGAAACTGGTTCAGCGCAAGGCGCGTCGCATCGCCGAACGCCCCATGCCCTATCGTAATGAGGATACTCAGATGGGGCAAACGCGCGGGCAACTCTGCAGGCAGGAGCCAGTCCAGCAGGAACCCCGCATGCGCCAGACGATAACACGCAAATGCCTCGAACAAGCGCGCGTTCAGGGGGATTACCCCACTGGTGATTCGCCCCGTCGCGGTCATCGGGCAGACGCCCACCCGCGCCCATTTCCAACTCGGACTCATCGTGTATCGGAATTATCGGCGCACGGGGCGATAATCTTGAATGATGAGTGCTTCCTGTTAGAAATCACATCGCACGGTACGACGGCGTCCCCGCCGTCGCGCCTGCGCACTATCCAGAGCCGAGAACACGACGGCGGGGACGCCGTCGTACCGTGCTGTATGATTCTTCGCGGGAAGCACTTA
>JAOAES010000061.1 GCA_026416655.1 Fimbriimonadales bacterium | reverse complement strand
GGATTATAAGCGGGCAAAAAGTCGCCGAAAATCAGACGCGAAATGTACTCCACATACTCTGGCGGCGTGCCCGGCGCGAAACACAGGTGCAGCGCGTAGCCGTCGTGCGTCACGCCCTCCGCGCAGCACGAGCCAACGCCTTGCACACCTGTCAAGGCTTCTATTGCGCGATGCTGGAAATCGAGCGAATAGGGTTGTTCCCAGTCCCACAGGGGCGCCCACGCAGGAGTGAGAGGTTTATTGACAAAAAGTGGCTTTTGCTGGGCGGGCGAAACCGCGAAGGTGAGTCCTGTTAACAACAACCCCGCGAGACATATTCTATACCGTTTCTTCATATCTGACCTCCTGAGTGATTGCATGCAATCGTGAAGCGGGCGCTTCGGTGCGCCTGCCTGCCTATTATAGCACATTTTATGCCATTTGGGGTATCCTCTCCGCGATGCGCCGTGTATTGATTCTCGGTTCCACTGGCTCCATCGGCAAGCAGGCGCTGGATGTCGTGCGCCGGTTGCCCGAAAGGTTGCAGGTGGTGGGTCTGGCGACCTATCGCGACCACAAGACCCTTCTGGCGCAGGCGGCGGCGTTCGGCGTGCGCATGGTGGGACTGATTGAAACAGTGGATACCGCGCTCCCGGAGCGCATTTCGTTTGTGGGGGAAGAGGGACTGTGTGCGATGGTACAGCACGACGAGGTCGATATCGTCGTCGTCGCGCTGGGCGGAGCGATTGCGCTGAAGCCCACCCTTGCTGCGCTGGAGGCAGGAAAAACCGTTGCGCTCGCCACGAAAGAGGTGCTGGTGGCGGCGGGCGAGGTGGTGATGCGCACCGCACGCTGCTCGAACGCGCCCCTGCTGCCTATCGACAGCGAGCATTCTGGCGCGTTCCAAGCGATGCTCGCAGGCAAGCAGGAGCAGGTCGCTCGTCTCATCCTCACTGCATCAGGCGGGCCGTTCCGCACGCGCCCACTGGAAACCTTCGATTCGATCACGGTGGAAGAAGCCCTCAAGCACCCCAACTGGGACATGGGGGCGAAAATCACCGTCGACTCCGCCACGATGATGAACAAAGGGCTGGAGGTAATAGAGGCGCAACATCTGTTCGGCTTGAAACTGGAGCAGGTGGAAGTGTTAGTGCATCCCCAGAGTATCGTGCACGCGCTGGTAGAGTTTGTCGATGGCTCGGTGATTGGGCAACTAAGCCTGCCTGATATGCGTCTGCCGATTCAGTACGCGCTGCTCTATCCAGAGCGTGTGGACACAGGATTACCGCGCCTACGCATGGAGCAGATTGGGCAACTCACTTTCGAGGCGCCTGACTTGGCGCGCTACCCGTGTCTGAAACTTGCCTACGAAGCGGCGCGCATCGGCGGTACGATGCCCACCGTGCTGAACGCCGCCAACGAGGTCGCGGTACGCGCGTTTTTGAAGGGGTGTATCCGGTTCACCGACATTCCGCGCCTTGTGGAGCGGGCGATGCAGGCGCACGTACCCATGCCTCCCACGCTGGAGAATGTACTGGAAGCCGACCAGTGGGCGCGGGCAATTGCACTGGCGAGTTAGATTGCCCGCTAATGCTACGCCTACCCCCTTGCGACATGCCATAATATATGTCCGAGTCTGCCAGTGACGCGGCGACTGGAATACAGAGGAACGAGACGATGTTGCTGACGATTGTCTACTTAGTGGGGATATTCACGCTGCTGGTGGCGG
>JAOAES010000272.1 GCA_026416655.1 Fimbriimonadales bacterium | reverse complement strand
AACTTGGTACCTGTGAAACCAGCAATCCGACCCGAAGTACTCCGAGTGTTGCTTGCGGAAGCCACGCGATTACACAGTGGCTTCCGCAAAGCGCACGCTTTCGTCCCAGCGCGTATTTTGTTACTACCTGCTCTGCCAATTACGCTGATACTGGATTACTGGCTGAGGCTGCTGAGAGGAGCCTACGAACAGCTCCTTGAAGCCAGCAGATCCAGCGGTGTTAACCCTCGCGGATTGGCACGATATGTTGTCTGGGGTCTTATGGCGAAAGGATGGGATGTTGCTGACGATCAGTTGATTGACTCGATCAAGCGTTTTGTAAGCCTCGTCAATAAAGCATGGTTGGTTGGGGTTGTATTATGGGAGACACTGTTTTCGTTGTTAGTCTGGTACTTGCTGATAAAGTGGCTTTTATCTTGAGGAGGTTTATGGGATGAGGACTGCGATTGTTGTAGCGGGAGTCAGTATTCTCTTTGTATGTGCTGCTTGCGGCATAGGGTTGTTTTTGCTCGGTCGCGGCGCGGTGCAAGGGTTTCAAGCCATCACACAGACGGGCGAGCAGTTCCTCACCCGCACGCAGGCGGGCGATTTCCAAGCCGCCTCACAGCTCATCGCCCCTTCTGCGCGGGCGACCTACTCGGAAACCGAGTTGCGCAAGCGCTGGCGTCTGTTGGAAGATGCGATTGGCAAGGTTCGAAGCTGGAGCGTGCAACGCTACAACATTCACACAGACACAGGGGGAACTGTCGGTACTTTGCAGATGCGCGTTCAAGGCGACAAGGGCAACGGCACAGTGGATTTTATGCTGCAACCTGAGGGTGACCGTTGGTTGATTACCGAGCTGCGGTTTGGATGGTGAGCGCTGCGGCAGGAGTGAACGCCTCTGCATCGAATCGGCTACTTACCGACGCCTTTGGCGCGAGTGTGAGCGGGATGCGTCAGGTGTACGACTGGAACGGGGCGTGTCGGTATCGGAACAACAGGTACAATTCCCCTAATCTATGGACTGGCAAGCGTTGATGAACTGGGCGCAGCAGCCGCAGGTTGCGTTGGGCTTAGTTGTGACGGTGGCGGCTTTGCTCATCTGGAACCTCGTGCAGGCGTGGCGCTGGGGCAAGTTTATGCGCCGCTGGAAGCAACTGATGACACACTCGGAGGGCGGCTCGCTGGAGCATACGCTCTATGAAACCCTGCGCCGCGTGTCTTTGATGGAAGAGACGCTTAAGGCGCACGGGAACCACTTAGAGCAGTTGCAGAGTCAAACGAACCAGTGCTTGCAGCGCGTCGGGTTAGTGCGCTACGATGCGTTCCCCGACATGGGCGGGCAGCAGAGCTTCGCGCTGGCGATGTTAGACGAGCACGGCGACGGCGTCGTCATCAGTGGCATTCACAGCCGACAAGAGATGCGCGTGTACGCCAAGCCCATCCAGAAACGCGCCTCGACGATTGGGCTGTCGGACGAGGAGCAGCGGGCGTTGCGCGAGGCAACTAAGTAGCACGGACAGTCCTGTCCGTGCAAGAACCGTCGCGCTTGGACAGGACTGTCCAAGCCACGAGGCGTCGGGAGGGTATGCACGCTTACGATTATAGTAGTGATGAGATTCTCATCGAGCGGTTCAAAGAGGGCGACGAGTTCGCGTTCGACCTGCTCGTGCGCCGCTACGAGCAGAAGGTGTACCAGCTCGCCTACCGCCTGACGAATAATCCCGACGACGCCGCCGATGTCGCCGCCGAGGCGTTCCTGCGTATGTACAACTCGCTCAAACGCTTTCGGGGAGACGCGCAACTCTCCACATGGCTCTATCGCGTAGTGAGCAACGTGTTTTTCGATTTTCGCAAGCGCGAAGCGCGCCACCAGCATGTTCCCCTTGAACTCCCGACCGAAGAGAACGAGGAACCGATGGAACTGCCCATCGAGGACGAAAGCGTCGACATCCTGGGGCACGCGCTCCGTGAGGAACAAAAACAGGTGCTGATGCAAGCGATTCAGCAACTGCCCGAATACCAGCGCGTAATGGTGGTGCTGTTCCACATCGAGGAGCGTCCCTATGAAGAGATTGCCCAGATTCTGGGGCTGCCGTTGGGCACAATCAAGTCGCGTCTGAACCGCGCCCGCAACGCGCTGCGACAACTGCTGGAACCGTATCGGGAACTTTTCGGGATCGAAAGCAGTCCTACAGTTGGACAGCCACAGGAGGCGACCGATGCACTGTGAACAGGTGAGGAACTTACTGAACGACTATATTGAAGGGTCTGTGAGCGGAGCGATACGCGATCGGCTGGAGGCGCATCTGGAACGATGCGCCGAGTGCCGCCGTGAGCTTCAGTTTATGCAGTCCATCTGGCGGGGTTTGAGCGAAATGCCTGAAGTCGCGCCGCCTGCGGACCTGCACGCGCGGATTATGACTCATGTGCGGGCGAACGTTCGCGCACGCGAGGCGCACCAGCGCGTGGCGTTCTGGCGATGGGCGGGCGCGGCGGCAGTGGCGGCAGGGCTGTTCCTGATGGGCTTCTTCGTCGCACAGTCAGACGGCGTGCAAGCGGCGTTCGGATTCGGCGGGAAATCTAAACGGGTCGCCGAGATAAACCAGCCCGTGCCGTCGGGCGTCTTCGTACAGTACCGCGAGGTGGAACAGGGCGTGCGCTTGCCGGTTCTCGAAGCGCGGATGAATCGCGCGGCGACGGCAGAGCTGCGCCACGCATCTAACTCGCTGCACGAAACGGAACTGGTCTGGCGCGGGAATCTCGAGCCAGGCAAAACCGTCGAGATTCCGCTCCAAGCCCTGCTGCAGGCGTCCAGCCAGCGCGTATTAATCCTTTGGTGGAGCGTCGAAGGGCAGAAGCGTGTGCTATTTGTGCCCGCGGGCTATCCGCCAGCGAAGGTTGCTACGGTGCGCCTGCAGGCGAAACTGAGCGACGCGCTGCGCCAGCTCGCCAGCGTATACCAGACTCCCATCGAGTGGGTTCCCAACGGTGAGGAGCCGCTGGTCGTGCTGGATGTGCAGGACGCGACTCTGGAAAACGCCCTGCATCAGCTGCTGGTCGGGTCGAGCTACACGCTCAAGCGTCAGGGTGAAACTTGGCGCGTGGCGGGTCAGTAACCCGAGGGCTATCCGCCCGCGCCGAAGTTGAACAGCACGATGAGCAAATCGGCGTCGTCCACCACGCCGTCGTTGTTCAGGTCGGCGTCGGGGTCGTTGCCTCCGAAAGCGAACAGCACGCTCAACAGGTCTGCGTCGTCAATCATGCCGTCGCCGTTCACATCGCCCAGCGTCTGGAAGTTCAGGCTCAAGTAGGCGAAGCCCTGCGCCGCGATAGAGACGTTCTGTAGCGTTATCGGCAGGTATTTCGCCGCGCGCGCCCGCACCGTGTAGGTTCCCGGCGCGTTCACACGCTCGGAGAATCTGCCGTAGGCGTCGAGCATGGTGCTGATGGTCTGAACGGTGTTCCCCCCTTGAATCAATTCCAGTGTAATCGGGACACCTAACGGCAGTCCCTGCCTGCCGTCGAGGCGCGCCTGACCGTGCAGGATCGGGGGCGGGTTCACAGGGCGAATACGGTAGACGCGATTGGCGTAAAGGCTCACCGCATACAGATAGCCGTCCGGTCCCATCCGCAAGTCGGTCACCACGCCCCAACTGGCTCCGATACGCGAGAGGTTACGCTCAGTCGTACTGTCTGCCACACGGTCAGCCAACACGCCCGATAGCACGAAATCGTCGCGACTGGCGTTCAGCGTGAACTGGTACAGCCCGCCGTTATTGCTCTCGCCGACGATTGCCGTGTCGCGCATGCCCGCGTCGAATCGGGCTGAG
>JAOAES010000015.1 GCA_026416655.1 Fimbriimonadales bacterium | reverse complement strand
CCGGGGCAAATCCAGCTGGGCATCATCCGCACGCCCGACATCATCTCGAAGAGGTCGAGAATCTTCTCGCGCTCGCGGAAGGCGTAGAAGAAGATGGTCATCGCGCCCAAATCCATCGCGTGCGTGCCAATCCACACAAGGTGGCTGGCGAGGCGCGACAGCTCGGCTAAAATCACGCGCAGATATTGCCCGCGCGGGGGAATCTCCACGCCCAAAATCTTCTCGATAGAGAGGGAAAACGCGAGGTTGTTATTGTTCGCCGAGAGATAGTCCATGCGGTCGGTCATCGGGAGCGCCTTGTGGTAGGTGAGATACTCTGCTTCTTTCTCCATGCCCGTGTGCAAGTAGCCGATGACGCACTCGGCTTTCACGATGCGCTCCCCCTCCAGCTCGCACACCACGCGCAGCACGCCGTGTGTACTGGGGTGCTGGGGACCCATGTTGATAATCATCGTGCCTTCTTCGGTGCGCTCCACATGCGTGGCGACCGCTTCGGATGGGATAAACGCCTGTCGCATAGCGGGGGAATTGTACCATGTTGGGCATCGGCGCCTACGACTGGAAACAGAGGTATACTACACATATGAGCCGCAAAACTTATGAATCCACAGGCACAACTGAAGACGGCGCAACGATAGTGCTGGATACGCCGTTGCCCGTTCGCGGGCGGGTGAGAGTGCAGGTAGAGCCAGAAAGTCGTGCTGCCAGGCGCGAAGCCGTGCTGCAGGCGATTCGCTTGCGCCAGCAAGCGCGGGGACATCAGCCTATGTCGCGTGAAGAGATAGACGCCTACCTGTGCGAATCGCGTGCGGAGGACGAGCGTGCGACGAGTCTATCTGGATAGCGCGCCTGTGATTTACATCGTGGAACAGGCGACTCCGTACCACGCACAGGTGAATGCGCTGCTAACGCTAGATGACTGGATAGTTGTCAGCCAGCTTACACGCATGGAGTGCCGCGTCCTCCCTATTCGCATCGGCGATCAAGCGCGCTTGAAAGATTTTGACGAGTTCTTCGCTGACTTTGTTGACGAGATCGTACCTGTTTCCGAACAAGTGATCGACAAAGCGACTGAAATTCGTGCAGTCTATTCGTATCGACCGATGGATGCGCTCCACCTTGCTGCTGCAGTTGTGGCTGGCTGCGAAATATTCCTCACAAACGATTTGCGTTTGGCAAACTTTACCGAAATCCATGTGCTAACACTGTGAACAAGTGCAGGCAGAGTTATGCTCAGTCTCTGAACTGCGCGGTCTCCGAATTTCTCGGTGCAGATGAAGGCAGGGCAATAATAGAGCTGGGCATTCCACAGCAGGTATACTCTCCCCCGAGGTGAGGCAGACGATGAGTCGGGAGTTTCTCGCGTTGGCGCAGGACAAGTTGCGCGACCTGCAGATGGAAGCCCGCGCCGAGGGGGTGCGGCTGGGCGAGTTGCGCAAAATCAATAAAGATTTCGCCAACGCCTATCGCTTCCGAAGAATGACGGTTTACTACAAAGAGCCGCTCAAACTGCGCCTGGAATCGGAAGTGCAGGGGCAGAAACTGACCTACATCTTGAACGGCGGTCGCAAGTTAGTGATTGCGCCCGGACAGCGCGTGCGCGAGGATGTGTCCAACTCGCCCGGCAAACGACAGACGCCGATGGACTTCGGCTTTTTCACGCCCTCCGTCGCGAAACAGTTCGATGTGAAGTTCCTGCGCGAGGAGCGCGAGAACGGCACGCTCTATCTCGTTTACGAACTCCAGTGGAACTACGGCGACGATGACGCCCGGCATATCGTGTGGATCGACCCTGAGAAACGCTACTCGGCGCGGCGCGTTTGGTACAGCCGCACAGGACGCTATCGCGCCCGCTTTGAATATAAAGACCCCGTGCAAGCCGCGCCCGGAATCTGGATCCCCAGCAAAGTAGAGGTTTATAATGTCGACCAGCGGTTCGGCGGACGCACGGTCAACAGCAACATTCGTGTCAATCAAGGCTTAGATGAGCAACTCTTCAGCGTCTGAACCCTTCTCAGCGGTTGCGCCCTACTACGACCTGCTGATGCAGAGCATCCCCTACCTGTGGTGGATGCACTATGTGGAGACGCTGCTGGACTACTTCGATCGCCCTGCCCGGAAGGTTCTCGACCTGTGTTGCGGCACGGGCAACCTAAGTGAGCTGTTGGCGATGAGCGGGTATGAAGTGGTGGGCGTAGACCGCTCCGCCGCGATGATCGAGCATGCAAAACGCAAGGCGCAGGAGAACCGTTCGGGCGTGCGCTACTATGTGCAGGACGCCGCCGAGCTGGAACTGGGCGAGACCTTCGACCTGATTGTGAGCCTGTTCGACAGCCTGAACAACATCACGGAGCCAGCCCGATTCGCGGAAGCGATGCGTCGTGCCCGTCGCCACCTGAATTCGCAGGGCGTGTTTATCTTTGACCTCAATACCGAATACGCCTTCGTACGTAAGTTCTTTGACCAGACGCAGCTGGACGCCAACGCCCCCATACGCTACCGCTGGCGCAGCCAGTACGATAAGGCGTCGCGTATTTGCACAGTTCATATGGAGTTCTGGGTGCGCGAAGGCGAGACCGAACGCTATTTTACAGAGGTACACACCCAACGCGCCTATTCTGAGCAAGAGGTACGCGATATGCTCTACGCCGCAGGCTTCCCTGAAGTGCATGTATTTGACGCCTACACGCTCCACCCGCCTGAACGACGCAGCGACCGGGTGTTTTATGTGGCGCTGCTTTAGCTCATCGGAGGATTGAAGGATTGTAGGTTGAGTGAAGACGGTAAGCTTTTTTGCCTGATTGTATGCGCCTCTCATCTTTCTTGGGAGGAGCGTCAACCAACCCACTACCAGCACTACGAGTACATACAACCCCCTAATTGTACTGGTTTTCGAGGAATTAGGCTCACAACCCTCCTTTTTGACCAACCGTTTAGATGAATTTGGAGTATAATAGGGTCAGTTGACTCGTTGAGTCAATCGTCTGCAACGATGAGGTGATGGCTATGTTGCGCAGAGGCTCTACCTTTGGGTGGAAGTCCGTTATTGCCTTGAGCGTATGGCTTAGTGTGTGGAATGGCGGCGAGGCACAACGACTATACTGGTTAGGTGTTCTACCCGGTTATGTGCGAACCGAAGCGCTCGATGTGTCCGACAACGGCGTCGTGGTTGGGACGGCTTACAACAGTCAGGGATTAAGACGCGCCTTTCGCTGGACGCCAGAAACAGGGCTGCAGGATTTAGGCACTCTCGGTGGTCGGGAGAGCGAAGCCCTCGGAATCTCAGCGAACGGTGTCGTGATTGTCGGACGCGCTGAGAAAGCTAACTACGATCGTGTCGCGTTTCGATGGACATCGACTACGGGTATGCAAACGCTTTCAGGTCTGGAGAATGGTGCGAGCAAAGCATTTGCGGTTTCTGCAGATGGGGGCGTTATTGTGGGATGGTATGGCAACAGCCCTCAAACGCGCGCTTTTCGGTGGAGTAGCGCAGGAGGCTTGTTGATACTTCCCTATCCGGTAGGGCAGCCTGACTCTCCCTATTTCGAAGCCTTCGGCGTTTCCGCTGACGGGAACACTGTGGCAGGATCGATTGGTGATACACCGCGCGTGTTTCGATGGACAGCGCAAACGGGGACGCTGGTACTGGGAACGCTGGGAGGCGCCGCCAGTGAAGCCCGTGATGTATCTGGGAATGGCAGCGTAATCGTTGGCGGCTCCCTCAACGCCCAGCAGCAGATGCGTGCCTTTCGGTGGACAGCGGCTACGGGCATGCAAGATATCGGCGCGCTGGAAGCCGGACAGAGCTTTGCCTACGGAGTGTCCGGCGACGGCACGGTCGTGGTCGGTATCTCTGGGAATGCTGCAGGATTGTATCAGGCGTTTCGTTGGACCCCCGCCACTGGGGTGCAGAATCTGAACATCGTCTATTCAAGTCTATTAACGCCGGGCTCGAGACTGGAGAGTGCCCTTGATATTTCGCTGAATGGTCGGTATATTGTCGGCGTGGGCTACAACGCCACCACGCAGCGATTCGAGGGATTCCTATTGGACACGCGCAGAGAGGGCGACGTGGACGGCAACGGCTGTGTAGACGATGCGGATCTCCTGCAGGTGCTTTTTGCCTTTGGTGGCGGTAGCCCTGCTGCGGATGTGAACGGCGACGGGATTGTTGACGACGCGGATCTCCTGATTGTGCTGTTTAACTTCGGTGCAGGTTGCTGAATCATGGGGGGCGTCGTTGTCCCCCCTCTACTCTTACTGGGCGGTGGAGCCGAATCGTAATATCGTTAGCATGACGCCGACGTCACTATGGGCGCGTTCGTGCTGTCAGTGTCCCACCCGATAGTACACCTTGAAACGCCGATTGGCATTATACTCTTTCAGGTATCTCAAACCCTTTCGGCTGCTGTTGTCGTTTGAGCATGGCGTTTGCCTCGCGGTCGCCGATGAACTGTTTGCGGGAGGGATCGAAACGCAGGGCGCGTCCGAGCCGGTAGGAGATGTTCGCCAGATGCACCAGCTGCGCGGAGATGACGCCCTCCTCCACATCGCAGTGCAGGTCGCTGACGCGGCGACTGCGCACCGCTTGAATGAAGTTGCGGTAGTGGTTCGGCTCGCCTGTACCGCCGAGTTCGGGGCGTTGGGGGTTCTCTTTCTCGGGTAGCTCCTCTTGCGGGCTGCGGCGGGGTTTGTAGCCGTCGCCCGACGACATATAGCCCAGCGAGCCGTACACCAGGTTGCCAATCTTCGCGCCCTGCTCGTCGTTAGTAAACAGCCCGCGTACTTCGAATACCAGCAGCGTTCCGTCTTCGTACTCAAAGGTGGCGATTTGGGTGTTGGGCGTCTCGCCTTGGTCTTCGTAGCCGTAGCGTCCGCCGGTGGAATGCACTTTCACGGGGTAGCGTTTGTTCAGGAACCATCGGGCAATGTCCACCTGATGCACGCCCTGATTGCCGATGTCGCCGTTGCCGTAGTTCCAGAACCAGTGCCAGTTGTAATGCACATAGTTGGGGTTGAAGGGTCGGCGCGTTGCGGGTCCTTGCCACAGTTCCCAGTGCAGCCATGCGGGAGGTTCGGCGTCTTTCTGAAAGCCGATGGGACCGCGCGGTTTGTAGCATAGTCCACGCGACATATAAATCTTGCCAATCTCGCCCGCCCAGGCGCGTTGTACGGCAAGGCGCGTCACAGCGTCGGATCGGGTCTGATGCCCTACCTGCACGATGCGGTTATACTTGCGAGCGGCTTCCACCATCTTTTCGCCTTCGTGGAAGCCCCAGCAGGCGGGTTTCTCCACATAGACATCTTTGCCTGCCTGACACGCCCAGATGGTAAGCAGCGCGTGCCAGTGGTTCGGCGTGGCGGTGGAGACGGCGTCCACTTCCTTATCTTCCAGCAGCTGGCGCAGGTCGGTGTAGAGTTTGGGGCGATAACCAGCGCGCTGCTCCACCATGGCGCCGGATTGCTGCAACACGCGCTCGTCCACATCGCACAGGGCAACGATTCGCACGCCCTCGATTTCGCTGAAGTTGCGCATATGGGTTTTGCCCTGCCCGTTCAGCCCAATAATCGCGATGCCGATGGTGTCGTTAGGGCTATAGCCCCAACTGCGCAGCACGGTCAGTCCCGCCGCCGCGCCCACAATTGCCCGCCCTGACTGCTCCAGAAAGGTTCGCCGCGTGATTTGCTCCATCGCTTCTCTCCTCGCTGTGTGAGGGTTCGCCTTTCACGCGCCGATTCCTGCGTATCCCTTGCATTCTCTCTTGGGAAGTGGGTATAATTTATCGTCGCGTGGGGATCGTAGCTCAGCCGGTTAGAGCGCCTGACTGTGGCTCAGGAGGTCGTGGGTTCGAGTCCCATCGGTCCCCCCAGCGAAGGGGCCGTTAGCTCAGTTGGTAGAGCAGCTGACTCTTAATCAGCGGGTCGCAGGTTCGAGTCCTGCACGGCCCACCAGTCCCATTTTTGACTCGAACCGAAGGTAGAGGAATGTATACTCGCGCGGTTTCCTGTGTGACCTCCACACGCGCAACTACCAGCGTGAACAGTTCACGCCGTTCACTCTCGCTCAGGTGTTCCCAAGCACGATCCCACTGACTCAGCAGGCGTTGCAACGCCTGCACTTGCTGCTGCACAGCGTCCACATCCACAATCTTCGTGGACGCTGCTAACTCGGCGCGGCGAGCTTGTAGGAGCGCAATCTGGTTGCGCAGTTCAGGAATCTCGCCGATTCCTGCCCGCGCCATTAGCAGCAGGCGTTCGATTTCTTGCCCGATGCGCTCCAGCTCGCGCCGCGCGGCGGCGCACTCGGCGTGCGCCGCTTCCAGCAGAGTCTGCAGCATAAACCCGTCTAACTGCAGCACTGCGCCGAGGGCGCGCCATACCGCCTGATGCACACGGTTCAGGTTCACGCGCCGTAGGCGACAGGGCGACTTGCGGGGATGATCGTAGTAATGCACGAGGCGGTTTCCCTGAACCCAGTAGGGCGTGAGCGCGCCCCCGCACTCGTGGCAGTAAATCGCGCCGCGCAACAGGTACGGATCCGCGGCGTCGGGCGGCGCGCAGTAGGAGCGTCGGCGCGGGAGCAGGGCTTGCACATACTCGAACAGCTCCCGCTCCACAATCGGCTCGAAGGCGTTCGATGCGACTACCTCGCCGTCG
>JAOAES010000324.1 GCA_026416655.1 Fimbriimonadales bacterium | reverse complement strand
CGTCAAGGCGGACATCGAGTGCACCAACGGCGTGATTCACGTCATCGACAAGGTCATCCTCCCTCCCAACCGCAAGTAAGTACCTCCCTTCTGCCTGCTCCCCTCTCCGCCGCCCCCCTCTCGCCCTGAGAGGGGGGTTTTTATCAGGTATAGTCTATCCCGATGACCGACTTCGAGCGCGAACTGAGCATCCTGATTAAGGCGCGCTATCCCCTGATTTACCTGCAGACGGCGGAGGAGGCGCGGGTGGAGGAGTTAATCAAACACCTCGCGCAGCAACGGGGCAAACGCCTGCACACCTGGACTTTCACGCGCGGCTACGAACCGCCCATCCCCGCGCCCGCCGAGACCGCTTCTGCCCGCCAGCTCACGCCCGAACTGGAGGCGATTACGCAACTGCTGCGCCTGCAGGATGACGCGCTGGTGGTGCTGAAAGATTTTCATCCCTATCTGAGCGACCAGCGGGTGATACGCCTGCTGCGCGACCTCTACCCCCGCCTGCAACGCGCCCGACGCACGGTCATCTTCCTCAGCCCCGTGCTGAAACTGCCCCCCGAACTGGAAAAGCAAATCACCGTGCTGGAAATGCCCCTGCCCACTCGCGAAGAGATTGCACAGAAGATTCAGGAGATTCTGCTCGTGCTGAAGGCGAGCCAGCCCGAAGTGCACACGGATATCACCCCGCAAGAGCTGGACGAGCTGGTCAGCGCGGCGCAGGGGCTGACGATGGACGAGATTGAAAATGTGTGTGCGCGCTCGGTGGTGGAACATAAGGCGTTGAAGGTGGCGGCGATTCTGAGCGAGAAGCAGCAGATTGTGCGCAAGTCGGGCGTGCTGGAGTATTACGACGCGCGTGAGACGATGAGCGATGTAGGGGGGTTGGATTTGCTCAAGGAGTGGCTGCGCAAGCGGCGCGCTGCGCTGAGTAAGGAGGCGCGCGAGTTCGGGCTGCCCGCGCCCAAAGGCGTGCTGCTACTGGGCGTGCAGGGCACGGGCAAGAGCCTCAGCGCGAAAGCCATCGCCAGCCTGTGGGGGCTGCCCATGCTACGCCTCGATGTGGGGCGCGTGTTCGGTAGCTTAGTCGGCGCGTCGGAGGCGAATATGCGCATGGCGATTCGCACCGCCGAAGCCGTCGCACCATGTATCCTCTGGATCGACGAGCTGGAAAAAGGCTTCGCGGGCGTGCAAGGCTCAGGCGTGTCCGATTCAGGCACCACCGCGCGCGTGTTCGCCACCTTCCTGACCTGGATGCAGGATAAACGCGCGCCCGTGTTCGTGGTGGCGACCGCCAACGATGTGTCGCAGCTGCCCCCTGAACTGCTGCGCAAGGGGCGGTTCGATGAGATATTCTTCATCGACCTGCCCACGCCCGCCGAGCGCGAGCAGATTTTCGCGATTCACCTGCGCAAGCGCGGGCGCAACCCCGACCAGTACGACCTCAAGAAGCTGGCGCGGGCAACGGAGGGCTTTTCAGGCGCGGAGATTGAGCAGGTCGTTGTCGCAGGGCTGTTCACGGCGTTCGACGCGGGGCGCGAGCTGACCACGGAGGATATGTTGGAAGAGGTTCGCCACACGGTGCCGCTCTCGGTGATGATGCGCGAGGAGATCGAGGAGTTGCGCACCTGGGCGCAGTTGCGCACGCGCCCTGCCAGTAGCCCGCCCGGCGCGAAATCGAACCGGCGCGTCCGCACCGACGGCAAAACGCGCTAACGCAGGAGCATAACCGCCCGGTAGAGCAACATCGCGCTCATCATCAGGGCGAACACCCAGCGCACCTGCGCGCCGCCCAGCCGTTTGCTGGTGAACCGCGCGCCGAAGTAGGAGCCAACCACTCCACCCAGCGCGGTCAGTCCAAGCAGATGCCAATCTATCTGCGCGGCGGGGAGGTGGTAGGCGAATGCCATAAGCGACTGCGCCACCACCGCCAGCGCGTTCGTGCCCGCCGCGCGTTTCGGCTCCAGCCCCAGCGCAATCAGCGTCGGAACCAGCAGAAACCCCACCCCCACGCCCAGCATCGTGCTGTAAACGGCGATGGGGACGGTCAGCGTCAGTGCGAGGGCGGGCGCGCTGGCTCGGCTTGATAACACGGCGCGCGGCTTCACCATCCGATACAGCAGATAGCTCACGCTCACGAAGTAAAGCCCCCACAGCAGCGTCGGATTCGTCCGCTGCGCCAGCCACACGCCCACTGGCGCGACGCCTCCCGCTACCACCGCCAGCTTCCAGCCCAGTCGCCAGTCTACATAGCCCGACCGTCCGAACCCCAGCGCGGCGAACAACGCCGTCGCCCCGCCCAGCGCAAGGCTCATCGGCTGCACCTGATGCACTAAGTTGTCCAGAAACAAACTCAGGAACGGCACTGCCGCCAACGCCACGCCGAAGCCCAGCATGCCCGAAAAGAAAGCGAGAATGCCTACGCCAAGCGCAATGAGCGCAGTTTGCAAGTCCATTTCAACAGAAGTGTACCAACTTGCTCGTGAATCGGCGGTTTTCGTGAATCCTTCCCCGATTTCCCTGCCTCTAACCTCATGGAGGGAATGCACTATGCAAACCTACACAGAGGTAGGCAGTGCGCCGGTCAAGGCGCGTGAGACGGTGCGTCATCGTGTGGTTATCATCGGCGGCGGCACGGGCGGGATTACCGTTGCCGCGCAACTGGCAAGGAAGGGCGTTCACGATGTGGCGATTATCGAGCCGTCCACGAAACACTATTATCAACCCCTGTGGACGCTGGTGGGCGCGGGCGTCGCCCAAGCCGAGCAAAGCGTGCGCGATGAGGGACGCTTCATCCCCAAAGGCGTGCGCTGGATTCAGGACTACGCGGTAGAAATCGACCCCGAACAGAAACTGGTCTGCACCCGCGACGGCATGCGCGTCCATTACGACTTTCTGGTGGTCGCGCCGGGCGTGGTCTCGGACTGGGACAAGATTCAAGGCGCGGCGGAAACCCTCGGACGCAACGGCGTATCCACCAACTACGGCTACGACCTTGCGCCCAAGACTTGGGAGTTCATCCAGCAGACCAAAGAGGGCGTCGCGCTGTTCACGATGCCCAACACCGCCGAGCCGGGCTACACGATTAAGTGCGGCGGCGCGCCCCAGAAGATTGCCTACATGGCGGCGGACTATTTCCGCATGATGGGACGCCCCGTAAAGGTGATTTACGCCACGGCGGGCGGGCTGCTGTTCGGTGTACCGGAGTTCTGTACGGTGCTACAAGGCGTGTGCGACCGCTACGGCATCGAGGTGCTTTGTAAACACGAGCTGATCGCCGTAGACCCGGTACGCAAAGTTGCCAAGTTCGCGCTCAAAGACAAGCCGGGTGAGACACGCGAGATCGAGTTCGATATGTTGCACATCGGTCCGCCCCAACGCGCCCCCGAGTTCGTACGCGAGTCGCCCATTGCGCACCAAGACGGACAGATGATCGGCTTCGTGAATGTAGATATCTACACGCTACAAAGCCCTGTGTACTGTAATGTGTTCTCGCTGGGCGACGCGGCGGGATTACCCACTTCACGCACAGGTGCCGCCGTGCGCAAACAAGCCCCCGTGTTGGTGAACAACCTCATCCAGGTGATGAACGGCAAAGAGCCGAACAAGCGCTATAACGGCTAC
>JAOAES010000280.1 GCA_026416655.1 Fimbriimonadales bacterium | reverse complement strand
CGCTGCTCGATACGCGCCAGTTCTTCTTCTGCTTCCGTGTCGATCTGAGCGTCCTGCAAGGCGGCGATGCGTCCCTGCAGGCTCTGCGCCGCCATCTCCTGACGGGCGGAGGCTTCCGCCTCCGCGCGCTGGATGCGCTGCTCCGCCGCTGACCAGCTCGATTCGATATTCTCGACGGAGATGCCCTCCAGCGCCTTGTTGATGGCGGTCTGAATCTGCGCCTGTTTCCAGCGCGCCTTCATCGCCAGCGCCTGCGCGGTCTTCACGCGCACCTCCTCTTCCTGACGCCGAATAGCGGTCTTAATCGACTCCACCGTCTCGATGGCTTGCTGAAGCGAGGCGCGCATGGTTTCTAATGCGCCTTCCTGCGCCTTTTTCTCGCGCACGATTTGCAAGGCGAGGTCGCGCTTGCCCTGCTGCAGGGCGAGTTCCGCTTTGCGCTCTAAATCGCGCACGGTGCGCTCCAGTTTCTCGACCTCCGCCTGCAGCATGTTCTTCTGCGTAATCGCCTGAATCGCTCGCTCACGGTTGCGCGCGAGGGTCTCCTGCATCTCGCGTCGCGCCTGATCCAGCAGCACTTCAGGGTCTTCGAGCTGCTCCACCTTGCCCGTCACCCACGCGACTAAGTATCTCCAGAACCGTGCTAATGCCTTAAACATGTCTGTCGCGCCCCCTATTGTTGGCGTGGTGAAGTGTACCCGAAAAAGGTTTCCAGATTAACGCACGCCACTACCGCTGGGAACTTCCCGATCAGGATGGAGCAGCACCGCTTTGCCGTCCACATCCGCCGCGAGCATCATCCCTTCCGACACGATGCCTCGAATCAGCGCGGGCTGCAGGTTCACCAGCACAGGAATCTGCTTGCCGACTACCTGCTCGGGCGTGTAGTCTTCGGCGATGCCCGCAACAATCACGCGCTCCTCGCCGCCGACATCCAAGATGAGTTTGAGCAGTTTGGTCGATTTCGGCACGGGTTCTGCGGCTTTCACAGTCGCGATGCGAATCTCGAGTCGCTTGAAGTCGTCGATGGTGATGGTGTTTTGCATGGTTGTTGCTCCTTGCTGGGCTTGGCTTGTCGGCGAGGACGCCGACGCTACGGGGGCTTGGCTCGTCGGCGGGGACGCCGACGCTACGGGGGCTTGGCTCGTCGGTGAGGGCTGTTTCGCCTGCAATCGCGGGAAAATCGGCGTCGGCTGCTGCAAGATATGTCCTGCAGGGAGGGCGTTCATCTGCGCCGCGTCGCTCCAAGTGGGAACCTCGTCGAGAGCCAGCTGGCGGACGATTTCGCGGGCGACCTGCGGCATTACAGGTTCCACGAGCGCGCTCAGCAACCGCGCCGCGATGAGACCTGCATACAATACCTGTCCCGCGCGTTCGGCGTTGCCCTGTTTCATTAGCGTCCACGGGGCTTGCTCGTCGTAATAGCGGTTCACCGCGCCGATAATCTGCCACGCCTCGCGCAGTCCGCGCGGGAAGTCCACCGCTTCGTAAGCTTCCGTGACGCGCGCCGCCTGCTGCGCGAACAGGTCGGCAAGCCCGGCGTCGAGCCGTGCGCCGTCGGGCACACGCCCGCCAAAGTAGCGATGCATCATCGACAGCGTGCGGTGGAGCAGGTTGCCCAAGTCGTTCGCCAGGTCGCCGTTGTAGCGCGCCTCGAAGCCCTCCAGGCTGAACTCGGCGTCGGCGTCGGTCGGCATCTCGCGCAGCTGGTAGTACCGAAAGGCGTCTACCGCGTAGCGCAGTTCGCAGCCTGCGGCGTCCGAGAGCGATTGCGCCACCTCCAGCGGGGCGTACACATTCCCAAGCGATTTGGACATCTTCTGCTTGTTCACAATCCACCAGCCGTGTCCGTAGAGGCGTTCGGGCAGGGGCAATCCCAGCGCCATCAGCATCGCGGGCCAGATGGTGGCGTGGAATCGCGGCAGGATGTCCTTGCCCATCAACTGCAGGTCGGGGGGCCATGTGTCCAAATACGCCTCGCCGCGCTCCAGCCAGCCCGTCGCCGTCAGATAGTTCAGCAGCGCGTCGAACCACACATAGACCACGCCGCTCTCGGGGTCGTCGGGCACGGGCACGCCCCAGTCAGAGCCGGTGCGCGACACCGCCACATCCTGCAATCCCTCGTTGATAAAGCCCAGCGCCTCCTTGCGTCGCGTCTCGGGCAGAATGAAGTCGGGGTTCGCCTTGATATGCTCGCGCAGGCGCGCCTCGTAAGCGGAGAGGCGAAAATAGTAGCACGGCTCGTCGCGCCACTCCAGCGGCTTGCCACAGTCGGGGCAGGTCTTCGACTCATCGACCTTGCTGCTGGCGAAAAAGGTTTCGCAAGAGACGCAGTACCAGCCCTGATAGCTGCCTTTGTAGATGTCGCCCTGCGCGCGCAGGCGGCGGAACACCTCGCTCACGACGCGCTTATGGCGTTCTTCCGTCGTGCGGATGAACACATCGTACTCGATGTTCAACGCGCGCCAGGTGCGCTCGAACACCTCCGCCATCTCATCTACGAACTGCTGAGTCGGGACGCCGCGCTCTTGAGCGACGCGATGCACTTTGGGGGCGTTCTCGTCCGTGCCCGTGAGGAAGTAGACCGCGCGCCCCCGCCGTTTCTGGAACCGTGCGCAGGCGTCAGCGACGATGGTGGTCAGCGCGGTGCCGATATGCGGCGCGCTGTTCACATAGTAAATCGGCGTCGTGATGTAGTAGCGTTTCATAGCAGGCTCGGGCATAAGTGTACCTTACCTGCTTAGCGCACGAACTCTCGTAGCAGGCGTGTGAACGCCTCAGGCTGGTTCAGATACGGAAAGTGCCCTGCATCCGAGAATGTATGGACTCGCGCTTTGGGGTACAGCACACGCAGCTGCTGACGCAAGGCAGGTTGCACCAGCGGGTCGTTTTCGGATTCGATAATCAAGACGGGTATTGAGACAGGATTGACAGGGAATCGCTCGATGATGCAGCGGTAGCGGGCGAGGAACTGCGTCTTGTTCATTCGTCCGTAGGTCATCTCGCGCAGGAAAGCGCGTGTCAGTGGGTCGTCGCCTGCAGCGGGAACGACGACCTGCTCCACATTCTGGCGCACGAAGCGCATCACCAGCCAGTTCGGCAACCAGGGCAAGAGCGCGGCGCGCCCGCGATTCTCGCGCTCGATGGTTTCATTCGGCGGAAAGGTGTTGGCGAACACGGCATGGGTAAATCGTTGGGGGTGTTTCTGCACGAGATACTGCGCGAGATAGCCCCCCAGCGAGCTGCCTACGACAGCGCACCGCGGGACGTCCTCTCGCTCCAGAATTGCCCGGACCCCCTGTTCCATCGCCTCCAGCGTAGGCACAGGGGGATAGGTAACGGCGATGAAGCGGTACTCGTTTTGGAGCGCGTCTATTTGCTGGAACCAGATGTCGGGCGCGCCTGTCATGCCGTGCAACAGTAAGATGGTGTGTTTACCTTTGCCCGCGGCAAGATAACGCCACTCCACGCCGTCCACGACCACAGAGCGCAGGGGATGGGCTTTTCGAAACGCCTGCAACGCCTGCGCCTGCGCAGGGGGCACACCGGCGTAAAGCTGCTCAAAAGGGACAGCGGGCACGGGCCACAGGTAAAAGAGAGCAACGCCTCCAAGCAGCAGCGCGAGACCTATTACACAGCCCGCGCGTCGGCGGGGGCGTTTGCCCAGATTGCTATTATGCGCAGTCATTGCCATCAGCGTTTTCATCAGAGATTGTACCTTGCTTTTGGGCACATTATATGGTTCGAGGTTGAAATGCCCCAAAGATTTTGCGCTGCGAGCGGTTCTCAGCAATTGTGACTTGTGGCTTAGTAGAAGCGACGAGGCTAGTCAGGGGTAAAATACATTTCATGCGAAGCCAGCTCTGCCTGTGGGAGACAGGGGCGATCTCCACGAAGCCAGCGCACTCGGTACGGGAGCAACTCGAATGCAAGTACGCCCCACTCCTGCAGGAACGCCCCGACCTTGCAGAAAGCGTTTCGTACAGGGCTAATAAAGAAATCCCACTTCTGCGCCTGTACCGCTACAAGGAAGCGTTCGCCTACGCCTTTGTGCGGGAGTTGCTCCGTGAGCACCAAGGAGACGAATCGCTGACTGTGCTTGACCCGTTTTGCGGAATGGGTACCACACTGCTGGCTTCCACTATGGCGGGCGTACCCTCCTTGGGAGTCGATAGACTGCCTATAGGCGTGTTTGTGGCGAAAGCGCTTCTCTCCATGCTGGACTTGGAACCCGGAGCGGTTCGGGACTGCTACGAACAGCTTGTCGCTCTGGTTCCGCACCTGCCCGAAGCGGAGATTGCGGAAGATGTGGCGATTATGAAGGTGGCGTTTGAGCCTTCCATCCTGAGCCGCTTGCGACAGTGGAAATCAGGTATTTTGAGTCTGCCAAGCCCCCAGCGCGAGGTAATGACGCTTCTGTTCCTGTCGATCTGGAACCTTGTAGCTACACTTCGAAAGACGGGCAGTTCCTCCGCCTACGGCGCGAGAAGCAACCTCTGTCTCCTGACGCGGCGCTTTACCAGCGCGTCCTCGCCGCCGAGCGCGACCTGCAGTCAGTGCGAGACTTGGGCTGGAAACGCCGCGCCCCAGCTATCCCAATCCTGGGCGATGCGCGCTGCCTGCCCGAATTCCCGTTTCAAGAAAGACCTAATCTGGTCATCACTTCACCGCCTTATGTGAATCGCTACGATTATACACGCTCATACTCACTGGAACTATGCTTCTTTTTCATAGAGAACTTCAAAGAATTGCGTCACTTAAGACATAGTATCTTGAGGTCTCATATCGAGGTCAAACTGAACCCTGAGGAAGACGCTGCGCATCCTGTCGTGCAAGAGATCACGACGATTCTGAGGGCGCGCCGTGCGCATCTGAACAATCCGCGCATTCCTGACATGATTACAGCTTATTTTGTCGACATGGAGCGCGTGATCCAAGAACTCGCCCGCGTCTGTGCGGAGAATGCTACAGTCTATCTGGTTGTTGATAATGTGCGTTTTGAAGGGGAGTTGCTGCCTGTGGATTTAGTCCTGTGCGACTTGGCGGAGCAATCGGGCTTCCAAACCGAAGCCATCTGGGTGGCGCGCTACAAGGGCAACAGCTCGCAGCAGATGGGACGCTACGGACGAGTGCCCGTGCGAGAAAGTGTTTTAGTCTGGAGGAAGCACGGTGGCAAGCCGTAAGAACCACTCCAGCGGCTGGACGGAGGAACAGGAAACGAAGAGCCTGTGGCATGGCGGCAGGCGCAGGGGGCGTGGCAGAACGCGAAGGGCACTCAGTATGAGACCATAATTCAACAGATGCTTGCGGCTTACTTGCAAGAAAGGGGGCTGGTGAACAAGCAAGAACCCCAAAATATCGAGCTTCAGGACGGGCGCGTAGTCATCTCGTTGTTTTTGAGTGCAGGAGAGACGGCGTAGGTCTCTATGTCTCAGGTATACTCTCCCCGATGACGGAGCAGGGCGAGGTCGTGGTGATGGACGCGGAGGATATGCGCCGCGCTATCACTCGTATGGCGCACGAGATACTGGAGCGCAATCGGGGCGCGAAAGATTTGGTGGTCATCGGTATTCTGCGGCGCGGCGCGCCCGTCGCACGACGCCTGGCGTTAGCCATCTCGCAGATTGAAGGCGTAGGCGTGCCCTGCGGCAGCGTAGACATCACCCCCTTCCGCGACGACATCGAACGCAAGCCCAGCTCGCTCGCCCGCAGCCAGACCGATGTACCGTTCCCCATCACGGGCAAGCGCGTGATTCTGGTGGACGAGGTGATTCATACCGGGCGCACGGTGCGCGCCGCGATGGAGGCGGTGATGCAGCTGGGGCGTCCTGCGAACATCCAGCTCGCGACGCTCATCGATCGCGGGCATCGCGAGTTGCCTATCCGCCCCGATTATGTCGG
>JAOAES010000247.1 GCA_026416655.1 Fimbriimonadales bacterium | reverse complement strand
CTGCTGCTGCTGGACGCGCTGGGCATGCGCTGGCGCGAACTCAAACTGCGCAAAGACCCGGACTGCCCCGTGTGCGGCAAGAACCCCACCGTGCGCGAGCTGATTGACTATGTGGAGTTCTGCGGGCTGCGCGGCGAAGAGACCGTCGAGACCGACGGCATCCCTTCCATCACGCCGCTGGAGCTGAAACGCCGACTGGAAGCGGGCGAGCCGCTGGTTCTGCTCGATGTGCGCGAGCCGTATGAGCTGGAAATCAGTCGTCTGCCGCACATCAAGCACATTCGGATGGCGGAAGTGCCCGAGCGCGTGCATGAACTCAACCCCGCCGACGAGATTGTGGTGATTTGTCGCTCTGGCGGGCGCAGCGGGCAAATCACGCGCCTGCTGATGCAGATGGGCTATCGGCGCGTGAAGAACCTCACAGGGGGCATGAACGCCTACGCGCAGGAAGCCGACACGAGTTTGTCGGTGTACTAATGCCGATTGGCAAAGCAAACCCCCTAATGTCGTCAGCGGGACACCGACGCTACGACGCACTCTCCATAGCGTCGGCGTCCCGCCGAGACCGATCGGAGAGGAATCAGCCGAGGTGCGATCCCCCGTGCAATCAAGGGAAACCTTATTGCAGGGGGCGGGTCAACCCTTTATTCACGACCCATCTGCTTCTTCTGAACAGTTGACACCCCGACCGGTACTAATCCCATTTCTCCCACAGATCGGGACGCTGAGTACGCGTGTATTCCACGCGCGAGCAGTAGGTGTTGTTTTCACGCTCGCACTCGGTCTCAGGCAATCCGTACAACGCCTCGAACGGCGTCGCTTTCGTGTGCCCATCAGCATAAGTCACGGTGACTTGACGCTGGTGCCGCCCGTGCGGACGCTGATGGAAAGCGGGCGGGAAGCCGGGTACCGTGCTAAATCCGTAGTGCTGCCACTCGGTGCGAATGAATGGCGAATGGACGACGTTCATATAGAACCCATTCTGCTCCCACAGGGGACGGCTTGAGACGCCAGAAGGCACCGCGTCCATCACCATCACATGGCTGGCGGGCGCGGAGAGTTGCGCTAATGTCTTGCTGGGCGGAAAGACCTGCGGTGGGAATGAGCAGCCCGCCGAGAAGCCCATGGGTGACGGGTACGCCGCGCCGTAGCCGACACGCCCCTCACAGAGCAGCCGACGCCCCGTCGCCGAATCGGGGTTGCTGATTGGCTTGGCGGAAGGGCAGCGCGAGAAGAGATTGTCGCGCGAGTAGGGCTGCAACCAGTAAAGGTAGCCGATGGACGTACAACTGGTGTAGCCACCCCCACAAAAGCCGGGCGGCGGAATAAGCTGATTCTCCGCCAGTGGGAAGGTCTCGTCGTAGTCTTGCACGTACATCATTGCGGCGATGCCAATCTGCTTGTTCTGGCTCAAGCACTGCGTTTGACGCGCCTTCTCGCGCGCTTGAGCAAACACAGGAAACAGAATCGCTGCTAAAATCGCGATAATCGCGATTACCACGAGTAGCTCAATCAAGGTAAAACCGCGTTGTTTCATCATCGTCGATCACCTGTGCGATTATACCTCAGATTTATAGGGTTATAGGTATCTCTTCAGGAACTGCTCGGAATGACAGAATGTGCTGTCATTCCGAGCGTACGGCGTTCTTTCCTTTCACAAACTCCAGATTGAGCAGATTTTATGGTTGCGTATCCAGCAGGAACGCCTCGAACGCTCCGACCGGTCCCCGGCCTTGACCCACAATGTAGCGTCCGTCGGCGGAGACGGCGCGTGCTTCGCTCATGTAGCACTGGAAGCAACCTGAAATCGTCTCATCGAACACATCGTTCAGGTCCTCCAGTCCGCGTGTGGGTGTCCAGCGGAAGGCGTACCAGTTGTAGTTGTAGCCGCCCACGATTAAGTTGCCGTCAGCGGAAACGCCGTATGCAGCGCCGGGCGCGATGTCAAATTTCACGCCGTTCACCCAGCGCACGGCGCGCCCGCTCGACTCGCCGACCACCACGCGCCCGTTCGCCGAGACGCCGTAAGCCACGCCAGGTCCCAGGTCAAGAATGCGTCCACTGTTCCATCGGAATGCACGCCCATTCGATTGTCCCACTACGAAGCGTCCGTCGGGCGAGACACCGTAGGCGATGCCTGGTCCCAGGTCCTGTGCCCTGCCGTTCACCCAGCGAATGGCGCGAACGCCCGACAGACCGGGCAGGGTACCCCCGCCAACCATCACTCTGCCGTCTGCCGAGACAGCGTTAACGAAGGTGTTCACTCCAAGACTTTGCAGTGTCCCGTTTCTCCAGACAAACCCTGCAAGGCGCTCCAGCGAGTCTACCGAGGAAGTGCCTACAACGATATTGCCGTCCGCCGAGACGCCATAGGCTGCGCTCTTAGGACCGCCCAGCGTACCCAAATTAATCATTCCGTCGTCCGGTGTCCAGCGAAACGCGCGCCAGGTTTGCTCCTCGTAGCGATACGAGAAGTCATCTTTTGAAACGCCGACCACGACACCGCCATCTGCCGAAACACTGTAGGCGATGCTGCTGCCCGAATAGTCATCCAGTACACCCAGCCAGGTCAAAGTCTGCGCCGAAGCGCTGAGCGTCAGTCCAGTCGTCAACAACCCGACCAAAAATCCGTTCCGCGCGGCGACACGCGCGTTGCCTCGATACTGCAGTGTGAACATGGTTCTGTCTCCTGTGCCGCGATTGCTTGCTCTTGCGGCATAGGGAGTTTATCAGAAATAACTTAAAAGTCAGGTTAAGTTTCTGAAGTGCGTTGAGAGGGTACAATCCCGCTCGTGCGGGCGGTTGGGCTGGCGGCGGCTCTGATGATGCTCACAGCGTTCGGGCAGCAGCAAGGGGAGCAGGTCGAGTTTCAAACGCAGGGCGCGCTGCGATACGAGAGCGCGTCCGACACGGTGCAGGGCGAGGCGATTGCCGCCCGATGGCGTGAGTACCTGCTGGAAGGAACGCGCTTTCGCGGCGCTCCGCGCAAAGCCGAATATCGCTTCTGGGATGGCGTGCGCCTCACCAGCGAGAACTTGCTGGCACAGGGGCGCGAGCTGACCCTGTTCGCACGCGAGCGACGCTGGACACTGCTGGACGGACGCGCCGAGTTGAAGCCTGCCTTCACGCAGAACCGCCTGCTGGATAGCCTCTACCTGCAGGGCGCGCGCCTGGAAGGCGTGGAGAACCGTGTCCACGCGGAACAATGCACTGCCACCACCTGCGGTTTAGAGCATCCCCACTTCCACTGGAGCGCGGCGACGCTGGACGCGACCGCAGGCGACCGAGCCGTTCTACGCGATGTGCGCTTGCGGATTCTGGGACGTACCGTGCTGAGTATCCCGTATGTGGCAGTGCCCTTGCGTGAGGGCGACGTCTCTCCCCTGCCTGACGCGGGATTCACTGAAGAGGAAGGCTTCTATCTCCGCTATGCCGTCGCCTATCTGCTGGCGCAGGGCGCGTTGGGCAACGCCCGTTTCGACTTGATGCAAAAGCGCGGGCTCGGCCTGAACCTCCAGCAGAACTACGCACGCGGCGACTTGAACCTCTATCTATTGCGCGACCTGCGCCAGCGCGCCGACTCCATCACCGGGCGCTGGCAACACGGGCAAAATCTCGGCGCAATCCAGACCCGGTGGAACGCCGAGTACCGACGCAATAGCTATCAGCTGTTCAGCGAAAATACGGCGTGGAACCTGCGCACGGACTGGAGCCTGCCCACGCGGACAGGACAGTCGCGCCTGAGCCTCGCCGAGAGCCGCAACCGCACCGGCGCGTTCGAGAACGCCAACCGCACCCTCAGCATCGGCGACACACGCCTGCACGGGCGCCTGCAGAGCAACCTGTCAGGCGAGTACCTGGAATTCGAAAACGCCTTCAGTGGCACTCGCACGGGCAATCGTCAGTGGAACCTGCGGGCGAACCTGCGCTACGATTTAGAACGCGAAATGAACTTGCAGTTCGATTTTGAACGGTTCATACCCGTCGGCGAGGCAACGGTCTTTGGCGGGCTGGAGCGGCTACCTGAACTGAGCTTCTCGGCTTCGGCGCGGAGTCTGGGGCTACCCCTGCCCGAGTCGCAATTGCGCCTGAGCGTCGGACGATTTGTGGAGGGGTTCCAGAGCCGCATCGCACGCGAGCGATATGCGTTCGAGTGGCAGGGGCGTTCAGGCGATTTCACTCGCAACGTTGCGCCGCGCCCCGCAACCTTCTGGAGCTACCGCTTCCGTCAGAGCTTCTATAGCGACGAGACTGCCCAGTACTTGCTCCAATCCATACTCGAGCAGCAACTGCCGCTGGGGAGGCGTTCCAGCCTCAACCTGCGATGGAACTACCTGCGCCCCTACGGCTATAGCCCGCTGGGGCTCGATCGCACAGGCGTCTACAATCTGCTGAACGGCGAGCTGCGCTGGCTGGTGGGCGGTGGCTGGAGCCTCGCGGCGCAGAGCAGTTATGACCTGCTCGCCGCCGACAAGGGACGCGACCCATGGAGCCTGCTGAACGTGAATTTGGAGTTCCAGCCTGCCGAATGGCTACGCTGGCGCACACAGCTAAGCTACGACCCGAACCGCGAGCGCTGGCGCAGTTTGCAGACCGACCTGCAGTGGCGATTTGGCGACTCGCGACTCGCACTCGCTGCCCGCTACGACCCCGAACGCGCCCGCTGGGGTAGCCTGTTCCTGCGAGTGGACGCCCTCAAGTGGGGACGCTCGCGAATCTCGTTCCTCACGCAGTACAACGGCTACCTGAACCGATTTGAGGCGCGGCAGGCGTTGTGGGTGTACGACTTGCACTGTGCTGAGCTGGAGATACGCTACATCGACAACCCGTTCGGCTTTCGGCGCGACACAGGACTGCAGGTGTTTATACGGCTCAAAGCGTTGCCCAGCTTCTCGCGCTACGGGTACGGGCAGCTGGGACAGCCCGCCGGTTCGTTGGGAGCGGACTTTTAGAGGACGGTTTTACGGTGTATATCGGCACTTGTGGAAATGCCTCCTTTACGAGGACACGCGCCACGTAGTACCCTGGGGGCTGTCCTCCAGCAGAATCCCCATCGCCTTCAGGTCGTCGCGGATGCGGTCGGCGAGGTCGTACAGTTTGCGGGCGCGCAGCTCCTGACGCCACGCAATCACGCACTCCATCAACTGCTCTAAGGTCTCGCTCTGCGCGGCGGCGGGCGCACTAAGCGAAACGCCCAGCACGGTCTCCATCATCCACTGCAGAGCGTTGAGCAAGCCCGCGAGTTCGGCGGGCGTGTCGGGTTTCGCCGCGAGTTCCGGCGTGTTCAGGCGCGTGTTAATCTCGCGTACCACCTCGAACACCGCTGCCAGCGCTTGCGCTGTGTTGAAATCGTGGTTCATCGCGGCGCGGAACTGCTGAATATACGGCTCGGCGAGCGCAGTGTCGGCGCTCGCACTCCCGCGCTCGCGCAAGAGCGCATGCCCACGCTGATATGCTGTGCGAATTCGCTCTAACGCCGCTTTCGCCTCGTCCAGCCGCTCATATGCGAATTCCAGCGGCGTGCGGTAATGCACCGTCAGCAGGAAGTAGCGGATGACGGCAGGCTCGTATTGCTGGCGCAGCTCGCGGATAGGCACGACCACCCCCGTCGACTTCGACATCTTCTCCTGACGTAGGCGCACAGGTCCCCAGTGCAACCAGTAGCGGGCGAAGGGCTGTTCGCAGTGCAGGTACGCCTCCGATTGCGCGATTTCGTTCTCGTGGTGGGGGAAAATCAGATCCATCCCGCCCGCGTGGATATCGAACGCTGCGCCGAGATATTTGAGGCTCAGGGCAGAGCATTCGATGTGCCAGCCTGGACGCCCCTTGCCCCATGGGCTGTCCCACGCAGGCTCACCGGGTTTGGCGGCTTTCCAGAGGGCGAAGTCTTCGGGGTTGCGCTTGCGTTCGTCGACCTCGATGCGCGCGCCCGCCTGCATCTCCTCCACGCTTCGCCCCGACAGCTTACCGTACTCGGGAAACTTGTTGACCTCGAAGTAGACATCGCCGTCCACCACGTAGGCATAGCCGTCGTTCACGAGGCGTTGCACCATCTCGATGATGGCGTCCATATTCTCGGTGACCTTCACGAATCGGGGCAGGCGTACGCCCAGCGCCTCGGCGTCCTCCACATACATCTTGCTGTATTTCTCGGCGACCTCCGTCGTGCTGATGCCTTCCTCGTTGGCACGACGGATGATTTTGTCATCGATGTCGGTGAAGTTCTGCACGAAGTTCACTTTATAGCCAAGTTGTTCGAACCAGCGCCCTACGACATCCATCACGACCACGCCGCGCATGTGCCCCACGTGGGCGGGGGCTTGCGGCGTGAGTCCGCAGGCGTACATCGAAACCTTGCCCGGCTCACGCGGCGTGAACGGCTCTTCGGTGCGCGTCAGCGTGTTATAGAGGATTAGCTCCGCCATACCGTGCCGATTATACCCGTAAGCGTGCGAGATTTAGCGCGTTCCCCGTATTAGCACAGAGAGGGTGTTCCGTCCCACACGGCATAATCCTGATAGGCGCGGGGGAAACCCCAACGCGGGAGGCGCTGCCAAGGCGGCGGATGATTTTGACGACTCTCATCAGCACCGTCCAGCGCCACCGCCACACCCCCTGCGGCGCATTTCTTCCGCAGGGGGATTTTTTTCTGTGGCTTGGACAGTTCTGTCCAAGCACAGGCGCACGGACGAGACTGTCCAAGCGCAAGCGCACGGACGAGACTGTCCAAGCACAGGCGCACGGACAAGACTGTCCGTGCTACGAAATAAGCGAGAGGCGGGGGGGGAGGAACCCGCCTCTCCAGGGGTAGGGGAGGTGCGACCAAGTTGATCAGGAGGTTCAAAGGTCAACCTGTACCCTGTCGCCACCGGTAATTATCGGCGCAGGTCTGTGATATCTTTAGGGGAGAGTGGGTACAATTGCCCCGATGGTCTACTCTGGGCGGTTTACGGTCTCCACGCGGGGCAACGACCACATGCTCGATATCACTGGTCAGGTGGAGCAGGCGATTCTGGAAAGCGGGATCGTGAACGGGATTGCCGTCGTCTTCGTGGTTGGCTCCACCGCCGCGATTACGACTATCGAGTTCGAGCCCGGACTGGAGCAAGACATGAAGACCACGATGGAGCGTATCGCCCCGCGCGATGCGCCTTACGCCCATGAAGACCGCTGGCGCGACGACAACGGGCATTCCCATATCCGCGCGTCGCTGCTGGGTCCCTCGCTCAGCGTTCCCATCGTCGGCGGGCGCATGACGCTGGGCGCATGGCAGCAGATTGTACTGATCGATTTCGACACGCGCCCGCGCACACGCACAATCCATGTGCAGATTCTCGGCGAGTGAGAGGAGAACCGCCATGCTTCGGCACTGGACTATGCTCATTTTTCTACTGGGGGGCTGGCTGCTGAGCCATGCACAGGTGGAGTTCCCCTTAGAGTACTACTCGTTTGCGGAGATTGCGCAGCGGATGTCGGTAGAAGGGCGTAAGGTGGACTGCGCCCGCGACCTACAGCAACGGCTTGCGCTGATTCACCTCAAGTCGCGTAGCTGGCAGCAGGCGCGCGAACTACTGGAGACCGCGCTCGATGTGCGATTCCGCAAAATCAGCGACGCCGAGAACCGCTGGCTTCTGGAGCGCGATCCGGAGACCGTGCGCAAGGAACGCCACTGGCGCGAACAGCTCGCCGCCTACATCGAGAAACGGCGCAACCGCGACTCACACGTGTTTCGTCTGATGGTGGATGAAAGCGTGCCGGTTGAGGAAGCAATCAAGCAGATTATGGAGGCTTACGAGGAGGACAGGGATCCCTTCGCGTCGACCGACGAGGCGCAACTGAAGACCCAATTGGCGCAGATTATCAAATACTTCCGTAAGCTCCCGATGGAGCAGGCGTTGCGTGAGTGGCGAGCGTTCCAGCGCATGCAGAAACGATTATCCGACTTTATGAAGCGTGATTTTCGTGCAGACGCTAACGAAAACGACCCCTTCGGCGCCTATCGTCAGTTTTTGAAGGAGAACCCCCTCAGCAGCTTTGGCTTCTCTCAGGAACTGCTCGATTGGGCGCAGCGGGCAGCGACGGATGAAAGCGACGAAACGCTGATGCCGATTCGGCAAATGATGGGCAGTGAGGAAAGTGGGGGAGCCGTCGATCCCACGCTCATGCAGATGCTGATGCTCAACTCGCTGGGGATGTTCGCATCGGGCTACGGGCAGGTCTGGGCGCGTGACGCGCTCGTGGCGCAACTGCGCCCACCGATTACCGTGCTGGAGACCATCGAGAACGGCGCTGTGGCGCGCGACTACACCGTGTCGCTCCCGCCGGAACAGCTGGCGTGGCAACTCAACGATGTGGAGGGCAAGCTGGTTCCGCTCGATAGCCCGACGCCGATTTCGACTCCCCTGGTCGCTATCGCCGCGTGGGAGGGCAGACGCTTTTCGGTCGCGTATCAGTTCCCGAACGCGCTTGCTCACCCCGATTCCTTCACGGCGGCGACGGGCGGCATCGAGGATACGGTACCGCTACGTTGGGAGCCTGCACGGCTCAAGCGGCTGCTGACGCAGGTCGACGACGAACTCGCGCGCGCCTACGAAAAAGCCTACGAGCAGCACCAGCAGCTGGCGAGCCAGCCCCCTGTGAATCAGCCTATTAAGGCAACGATGAGTGAGCAGACCGTGCTGGTCGAGGTGGTTCACCGCTGGGCGCAGGAGCAGCAGCAAGAGGTCGTGATGGAGGTGTTAGGCGTCTTACGCTGGAGTTTTCGGGAGCAGCGCGGCTCGCTAACGCAACGGCTGGACGCAAGCAATGTGCCTTACCTGCTGGAGCAGCGCGACGGCGTGTGGATACTGCGCTGCTGGTCAGCGTTTGTGGAGCGTGTGGGCGATTATCCGCTTGCGGCGGTGCGCGACCTGCTGCGCTCCGACTATAGTTATGAGGCGTGGCGGCGGTTTTATCGTGCCGTGAACGCGGAGCAGGCGCGCTGGTTGCTGACCATAAGCTGGTATCCCTCATGGAACCCGAGCGTCAAGCCGGAACCGTATCCCAGTGGCGTATTGTCTCCCGAATTAGGGAAGGCTTGGCTGGTGATGGCGATTCTGGAGAGCCTTCCCGCTGAGCAACGCGAGCGGTTCTGGAACCCGCCCGACGACGCGCCCGCCCCCACCCTGGAACTGGCGCGGCTACCGCTGGAAGTGCGCACGCGCATCGCGCAGGTTCTGAGCCTTTGGCGTGCCGCGCTCATTCACGCGAATCTCGAACCTCTTAATGTCGGTCTGCTCTCGCCCCCCAACACCTGGATGGGAGGGCTGACTCTGCAGCGTGAACACGGTGAATGGAAGCTGAAAACGACGGTTGTGCGCGCGCCGGGCGAGGACGCCCGTGCAGTCGTGTTGCTCGAAACGCGCCTGCCAGACAATCGCATGTCTGTGGGAATGCCCGACGTGGAGACCGAGAAGCCTGCGCCCTAAAGGATATATCGGCTCAGGTCAACATCCTTGATGATGTCGGCAAGTTTGGCTTGCACGTAGGCGCGGTCGATGACCACGCGCTCCCCGGCGTGGTCGGGGGCGTCGAACGAGAGGTCTTCCATCAGCCGTTCCATCACCGTGTGCAGGCGTCGTGCGCCGATGTTCTCCGTCCGCGCGTTCACCTCGCCCGCGATCCGGGCAATCTCGTCGATGGCGTCTTCGGTGAACTCCAGTCGCACGCCCTCGGTCGCCATCAGCTGCTGATATTGCTTAGTAAGGGCGTTTTTCGGTTCGGTAAGGATGCGGCGGAAGTCCTGTGCGCCCAGCGGCTCCAGCTCCACCCGAATCGGCAGGCGTCCCTGCAGCTCGGGAATCAGGTCGGACGGCTTCGCCGTGTGGAACGCGCCCGCCGCGATGAACAGGATATGGTCGGTGCGCACTGGTCCGTACTTGGTGGCGACAGTGGAGCCTTCGATGATGGGCAGCAGATCGCGTTGTACCCCCTCGCGACTGACGTCGGGTCCCACCATGCGCCCCGAGCCTGCGATTTTGTCGATCTCGTCCAGAAAGATGATGCCCGTTTGCTCCACGCGCTGGATTGCCTCACGGATTACGGCGGAGCGGTCAATCATCTTGCGGGCTTCCTGCTGCGTGAAAATCTCCTTCGCCTCAGCGATGGTGACCACCCGCTTGCTGCGACTGCGGGGTCCGAACGGGGGCAGCAGGTCGGTATCCAGCCCCATCTCTTCGATCCCCTGCGGGGAGAATACCTGCACGAACGGCGTGAGGTTCTCCTCGACTTCGATTTCGATGGTTTCTTGGTCGCGCACGCCGGAACGGAGTTGTTCCATAATCTGGCGGCGGCGGGCGCGGCGGTCTAATTTCTCGCCGGGCGACTCGGTCTCTGGAGGCGTCTCGTCCTCCTCCTCTTCAAACTGGTTCAGCATTTGAATAATCATTTCAAACGGCGATGCATCGCGCCGTCGGGTACGCCGGGGACGCTCCGCGTTGTTTAGAATCTGCGTCACGAGCTTCTCATAAGCGCGTCTTTCGGCTTTGGGGCGCACCTCTTCCATCTTCTCCTGCTCCACCATGCGAACGGCAATATTGGTCAGGTCGCGCACCATCGAGTCCACATCGCGCCCGACATAGCCGACCTCCGTGAATTTGGTGGCTTCCACCTTCACGAATGGGGCGCGCACCAGCATCGCCAGTCGGCGTGCGATTTCGGTTTTGCCGACGCCTGTGGGACCAATCATCAAGATATTTTTCGGCAGAATCTCGTCGCGCAGCTCGGGGGGTAGTTGCTGTCGGCGATAGCGATTCCGCAAAGCGATAGCAACGGCGCGTTTCGCTTTCGCTTGCCCTACGATATACTTGTCCAGCTCCGCCACTATCTGGCGCGGCGTGAGCGATTCGATCGGAATAAAGGTCGCGCTCTTCACAGCTTAAGTGTACCCTGTGGAGTGGACGAGGGCAGGGTAGAATGAGGGTACTTTGGTGGAGCGGAGGGGATTCGAACCCCCGACCTCTAGAGTGCGATTCTAGCGCTCTCCCAGCTGAGCTACCGCCCCACGCAGCGAAGTCAATTATACCACGCCGGCACGCACTAATTCAAGGGGCAGGACTTTGCGACATGCCGTAGAACTTCGAACTCCACGATGCAAGACGAGAAAATGCCTGCGATGCCCCCGCTGCTGAATGTGGGGTTCTACAACTTCGTGGTGACGGACAAAATCGTGGCACTGGTGCGCATAGACTCCGCGCCGGTGAAGCGGCTCGTGCAGCAACTGCGGCGCGAGGGCACGAAGCTCATCGATGCCACGCAGGGCAGGCGCACGCGCTGCGTGGTCTTTCTGAGCAGCGGGCAGATTGTACTTTCCGCCCTCACGCAGGAGACGCTCGCTAAACGACTCAGCCGACCTGAAGCGATTTTCGCGCCTGAGGAGGTCGCCGAAGAGGAACTTTCGGAGCCGGAAGTAGAGAGCTAAGCCTGATTACCTCCAATTCCGTGTTGGCTGTGATGCCGTCCTGGTTCGTGTTCTCGTACGCCACTACGCCCAACGTTGTGACAAAACCTGAGGCTGGTATGCATCGGTTCAGGCGTGGGAGGTATCATCAAGGGACACATGGCGAAGGGATATCTACTCATCGGGCTATGGATAGCGTTCGTCAGTAGCGCATTCGCGCAAGCCGTGCCCCGCTCGGTGGCGGCGATTCCGCGTAGCACGGAGCGGATTACCCTGTTCTGGCTGCCCCCGCGCACCGAAACGCCCACAGGCTATCGCGTGTTTCTGGACGGAACGCAGGTCGCTGAACTGGGCGCG
>JAOAES010000244.1 GCA_026416655.1 Fimbriimonadales bacterium | reverse complement strand
TGCCTGCCACCGCGACAGGGCAGGAACTGATTAAACTCGTGCGCGAGACGGGGCATACCCGCATTCCCGTCTACGAGGGCAGCTTAGATAACATTATCGGCATCATTCATGCGAAGGACTTGCTGCGCTATTGCGAGACGGGCGGCAAGTTCTCTCTGCGTGAGGTGATGCGCCCCGCGTTTTTCGTACCTGAAAGCAAGCGCGTGGTGGAACTGCTGCAGGATATGCGCCGTCAGCGCACGCACATGGCAATCCTGCAGGACGAGTACGGCGGCACTTCGGGCTTGGTGACCCTCGAAGACCTCGTGGAGGAGATTGTGGGTGAGATTCAGGACGAGTACGATGTGGAGCCGGAGCCTCAGGTGGAGAACCTGCCCGATGGCTCGCTGCTCATCGACGCCCGCCTGCACCTGGACGACGCGAGCGAGCTGCTGGGCATCCCGCTGGAGTCGGAGGAGTTCGACACGCTGGGCGGATATGTGTTCGGGCAACTCGGTCATCAGCCGACGGAGGGTGAAACTGTGCGCGTGGACGGCTGGGAACTGCGCGTGCATGCGATTGAGGGGCATCGCATCCGCCTGGTGCAAGCCACGCGCGTCGAAGAAGAAGCCGCCGACAGTGACAGCGCGGTTGAGGGCGTGATGAAGTGAGGTACACTACAGGAGGGTGAGACCGATGGCAACCGTGCGCGAGAAGCCGAAACGCAAACGCCGCTACACCGAGCAGGACTTGCTGCAGATGCCTGACGACGGGCGCAAGTACGAACTGGTGAACGGGAGGATACAGGTCGTGCCCACAGGTGGAAGACACGGGTGGATTGGTTACAAGCTATCAGGCGAAACTTACGCAGTGCTACCCAAAACCCTCAGGGCTTTTGACTCCAGCACGGGGTTTCGAATGAAGCGGGGCAACATCCGCAGCCCTGATTTGGCGCTGATGGATGTTAGTCGCCTGCCGCAGGGCGAACCGCCTGTGGACTTCATCGACGGCGCGCCCGACTTGGCGGTGGAGGTCGTCTCGCCTTCGGAGAACCAGAAAGACCTCGCCCAGAAAGTGGTGGAGTATTTCGAGTCGGGGGCGCGCGAGGTGTGGCTGCTGTTCCCGGAGCGCAAGCAGGTTTATCGTTATACCGCGCCGCTGGAGGTGGAGGTGCTGCGCGAGGATGATATTCTCACAGGGGGTGAGTTGCTGCCTGAGTTCAAGGTGCGGGTGGGCGAGCTGTTTGAGTAGGTTCATCTGAAGAGTGCGGACGCGCCGACCTAAACGGCGACAACGTTGTGGATGACGCAGACCTGCTGATGATGTTATTCAACTTCGACGCGGGCTGTCAGTAGGCGACCTTGTGCGACAGGCGCGTAGGTGCGCCGATGCGCTGGGCACGCTCCGTAGCGCATCAACCGCTCCAGGTGCATCGGTGTCGGATAGCCCTTGTGCTGCGCGAAGCCATACTGCGGATAGAGGCGGTCTAACTCCGTCATCATCCGATCGCGGGCGACTTTGGCGAGGATAGAGGCAGCAGCGATACACTCCTCCTGCGCGTCGCCGTTCACAATCGCCTGCTGAGGCAACTGCAGGTTGGGAATGCAGAACTTACCGTCGATGAGAACGCGTTGGGGGATGAGGTTCAAGCTCAGCACAGCGCGACGCATCGCCAGCAGGCTTGCCCGCAGGATATTCAGCCGTTCGATCTCGCGCGGGCTGGCGACGCCAATTGCCCACGCCACCGCCTCTCGTTGAATCTGAATAAAGAGCCGTTCGCGCTGCGCCGGACTGAGTTGCTTGCTGTCGGCAATCCCCGTGATAGAATGGTTGGGCGGCAACGCCACGCACGCCGCCACTACCGGACCCGCTATCGGTCCCCGTCCCGCTTCGTCGACACCTGCAATCCACATAGGCACACAGAAGGTTCACAGGATTATACCAATCAGCGTTTCGAGTAGCCCCAATCGTCGGTGGTAACGCCGACCTTGCGAATGAGTTCCAAGTAGTGTTGGCGTCTCCATCGGCTTGATGAACACACCGACCCGCCCGTCAGGTATACTCCTGTGTGGTTATGAGGTAAAGCGGTTCTCTGAACCGCAGAAGACGCTGCAACGAAGGAGGAGCGACGAACTTGAGTAAGATAGGCGTTGGATTTATCGGAGCAGGCGGGATTGCTCAGGGGCAACATATGCCCAGCTACGCGAAACTCTCTGACCGTGTGGAACTGGTCGCTGTCGCAGATGTGAACGAAGCCGGCGCGCGCGCCGCCGCCGAGCGGTTCAACATTCCCCATGTCTACACCGACTACCGCGAGATGGTGCAGCGCGACGACATCCAGATTGTTGTGGTGGCGACGCCCAACTTCCTGCACAAGGATGCGACCATCGCCGCGTTGGAAGCAGGCAAACACGTGCATTGTGAGAAGCCGCTGGCGCGCAACGCTCACGAGGCGCGGGAGATGGTGCGCACGGCGCGTCGCGTGGGCAAGCTGCTCCATGTCTCCCTGCAGTGGCGGTTTTCGGGCGTGGCGCAGTTCCTGCATAAATATATCGTTCAGGAAGGCAACTTAGGCGAGGTCTATTACGCGCGCGCCCACGCCCTGCGACGGCGCGGCATCCCCGGCTGGGGCGTGTTTATCGATAAAGAGAAACAGGGCGGCGGTCCGCTCATCGATATCGGCGTGCATATTCTGGACACCACGCTCTGGCTGATGGGCTATCCCAAACCGGTGGCGGCGTTCGGCGCGACCTATGCCAAGTTCGGCAATCGCCCCGATGTCGTCGGACTGATGGGGCAGTGGGACCACACGAAGTTCACGGTGGAAGACTTCGCTGTGGGGCTGATCCGCCTTGAGAACGGCGCGACCATCACGCTGGAGTCCAGCTTCTGTGCCAACATCGAGCGCGACGAGTTCAATACGCTGCTGCTGGGCGACAAAGGCGGTGTGTTCGCCGACCCCATGAGCGACCGCCCTGTGCGCATCGCAACGGAACAGAACCGCACGCTCTACAACATGGAGCCTGTGAACTTGTCGAATGTGAACTCCTATCAGGCGAATGTCGAGGCGTTCGTGGATGCGGTCATCCACAACAAGCCTGCGCCCATCCCTGGCGAGCATGGATTCTACTTGAACGCAATTATGGACGCCATCTATGAGTCGTCCGAGACGGGGCGCGAAGTGCGCATCGATACCTCGATAGACTGAGCGAGGAATCGCTCCCAACCGTGGTGAAATCGCTCTCGGCGTTCTGGGCGCTGGTGGTTATGGCGGGCTTCGCCGAGTTGGGCTACGTCACGCTCAACATCTCGGCGATGCCCGTCTATTTACGGGAGGTCATCGGGCTGGGCGAGGCAACAATTACCGCTGTCGGCTCGGTGTTTCTGCTTACGGAAGCGATTTTCCGTGCGCCGATGGGCATGCTGAGCGACCAAATCGGGCGGCGTCGCCTGATTGTGCTGGGACCGTTGCTGACGGTGTTCACCTCGCTGGCGACCCTGGTGGCGCATCACCCGCTGCACTTCATCGCGTTGCGGGCGATCGACGGGCTGGGCGCGGCGATGCTCTGGCCCTCGGTGTACGCCGCGATTGGCGACGCCGTTCCGCCACAGAAACGCGCCTGGGCGATGAGCTTTTTGAACATGACCTACATGTCGGGCGTCGCGCTGGGCCCGCTCGCGGGCGGGCTGGCGAACGATCTCACGAACGCAAAGCAGGCGTCGTTTTACCTGACGGCGGTGCTGTTCACCTGCGCCACGCTTATCGCGTGGCGGTTCTATCCCCGTGACGGGCGCAACCCTCGCCGCGACGGCTCGAGCCCCGACACCGAAAAAATCTCCCTGCGCGCGTTGCTGAACGCGCTGCGGATTGCGCCGGGACACATGGCGCTGGCGTTCGTGGTGTTTTTCGGCATCGGGCTGGTTATGTTGCTCGTCAAGCTGTATGCGATGGACGAGTTCGGCGTAAGCGAGACGCTGTTCGGGGTAGGGTTAGTGGTTCCCGCGCTGGCGATTGCCGCGCTGAGTTTACCACTGGGTCGTATGGCAGATCAGTTAGGGCGCACGCGCAGCATCCGCTGGGGTCTCAGTCTGGCGGCGGTCGTGTTATGGAGCGTAGTTGCGCCCTCCAAGCCACCGATTGCGTGGGTGGTGGTCGCGGCGGGGCTGGGCGCGATTAGCTTCGTGCTGACCTTCGCGGCGTGGATGGCGGAGCTGAGCGAGTTAGACCCCGCGCGGCGCGGCGTGATTCTGGGCGCGGCAGGCACGGCGCAGGGCGTCGGCAGCATTCTGGGCGCACTACTCGGTGGATTCCTGTACGAACATGTGCCGCTCACACTGGGCGAGGTTCAAGTTCCTGCCCATCGCACCCCATTTATCGGCTGCGCTCTGATGCTGACCTTGGGCGCGTTACTGAGCTGGATTGTGCTTAAAAAGGACGGGGCGCGCCCCACTGTTTAGAGCGCGCCTCCGTTTCGGGTACACTCCCTTCTGCTTTCTGGCAACGAGTTTGCGGCGGCTGGATGCACGGGAAGTCGGTGCGAATCCGACGCTGACGCGCAGCGGTGACTGGGGACGAACGCGGCAATATGCCACTGGCGAAGTGCTGGGAAGGCGCCGTAAGTAGGACGATCCAGAAGCCCGAAGACCGATCCAGTCGTGTCTCGCTCGTTCGCCTCGCGGGTTGGGCGAAAGAGCGCGCGTGGCTTTCGTGGCTTGAGCGTCCCGCTCAAGCGCGTCTGTGAGTATCGCGCTTGTGTGGCTTGAGCGTCCCGCTCAAGCGCATTCATGGACGCTGCGCGCACTTCGTCCCGCCCACATAGCCAACACACTATGTGGAGGGATCAGTATGACGGTACAACGGACTCAAGCGAGTCGCGCTCGCGGCTTCACACTGATTGAACTGCTGGTCGTGATTGCGATTATCGCCATCTTGGCGGCGATTCTGTTCCCCGTGTTTGCCCAGGCGCGTGAGAAGGCGCGCCAGACCTCGTGTTTGAGCAATCTGCGCCAGATTGGACTGGCAGGTCTGCAGTACGCTCAGGACTATGACGAACGCCTGTTCCCCATCGCCTACGACGACTGGGCGCACTACTGGTGGGGCTATGTGGACAGGCAGAACCAGCGTCTGGACACGCGACGCAGTTTCCTGCAGCCGTACATGCGCAACGCGGAGCTTCAGGCATGCCCCTCGTTCCGTGAGAATCGGGCGTACCAGTACGGGCTACTGGGCTACGGATATAACTACGCTTACCTCAGCCCGATGCAGCCGCCGACCTATACGCCGATAGCGGTTTCACTCGCGTCGATTAAGAGCATTGCGGAGACGGCATGGATTGCCGACAGCGCGCAGTGGCGTACCTGGGGACAAGGCGCGCCTGCGTTCGAAGGCACGGGCTTTTTGGAACCGCCCTCGTACAATAACCCTACCTTTCACGGCAGGCATAACGGGATGGGGAATGTGCTGTGGTGCGACGGGCACGCCAAAGCCTTCAAACCTGCGCTACGCACCGAAGCCACCTATGAACCTCATCGTCAGCGGAATCTGGGCAACATCGACCGCGACGGTAATCCCCAGACGGATGAACTGATGGATCTGGAGTAATATTCCCGCAAAGGTGCGACGGCGTCCCCGCCGTCGCGCCTGCTGTCCAGAGCCGAGAACACGACGGCGGGGACGCCGTCGTGCCGCCCGCTTCGGCGTAATCGCACGATATTTCGCGGGAATAACTCATTACGCTGCTCCCCAGCACGACTTTGCACATCGGCAAATTGCAGGAAACTCCCGCCCCATGTCATAATTAGGGCGGGAACCTGAAATACGACAGCCGCCGTCTAAAGCGGTGAGGACGAAGGGGCACAACGATGAAACGAGGATTTACGCTGGTGGAGCTGTTAACGGTGATCGCGATAATCGCTATTTTGGCAGCGATTATCTTCCCGGTGGCGGGCACAGTGCGGGAAAATGCTCGCAAGAGTCGCTGCATCTCGAATTTGAACCAGATTTTTATAGCACTGCAGGCATATAAAGACGACTATCGCGCCTATCCGCCGGTGTTGGGCGCGTATGCTGTGGACGCAAACGGTGTGCCGACCTGCAACGCCTCGCAGGCGCTGCCTTTCAACCTCGCGCCGAAGCCTCTCGGCAACTACCTCAAGAACGATGAGGTCTTCTACTGCCCAAACAATCCCATCGACGACAAGCGCCTGATTACGCAGGCGGTCTATCCCCAAGGGCACGCACTGGCGGGTCAACCGGTGCGCCTGCAGGCAGGCAATCCGAATAGCCCCATCGTCTGCTTCTACCGGTACGATAGCTACTCGATCGGGCGGATTGGGCGAAGCAGCACCTACGAGCTGCATTACACGCTTTTCTGGTCAAATCAGCAGCTGAATGCACGCGAAAATCAACTGAACGGAGGCACGACGAGCTATAGTGTAGGCTATTTCGACAGTCCTGTGGGTCCCAAAGCCACTGACAACCCACGCCAGCTCGGTTATCGTAACCCCGACACGACTGCAGTGGTCACCTGGTGTAGCTATCATCGTTCTTATCCGGGTTCAGGTAGTGTTCCAAGCCGCGACAAGAGCGACATCGTGCTGTTCCTGACGGGGAATGTGAAGGTAATGGACTCTTACGAGATGTTCCAATCCCCGTACACGATTCGTCCGTAAGCGCGGCGCGACTGTTGCAGGCGTGAAGTGAAGTGGCTTGGGCGTCCCGCCCAAGCGCATGACTGCACGGGCGAGACGCCCGTGCCACACAGAGAAGGGGCGATAACATGGTAGGCATGGGTAGACAGCAACGCGGCGCCTCGTTAGTCGAGGTGCTGGTGGTGATTGGGATCTTGGCGATTGGGATACTGGCGTTCATTCGCCTGTATCCGAGCGGCTTCTTGGCGTTGAAGCGCTCGGGGCAGAGCGACGCTGCCACGCGCCTCGCGCAACAGGAGATGGAGCGGCTCAAATCACGCGCGGAGAACCTGCCGCGCATGATTGCGCCCACCAGCTACGACTTCTCCACGGGCGACCCCGTGCTGTATATCGATCCCGATCTCGATCCGAACGACTTGGGCGTGCAGCCGAACTTGCCCGCGAATTTCCCCACCTATCTGGCGAGCGGCGTGAACCGTTTCCGCCGCATTTCGGGCGAACGGGTGAATCTCGGCTTGCCCGGTCCCACGCTGGGCAGCCGCAACCAGCTGACCGAAGGCATCGTCTACACCACGCTGTTCGCGCCGATTGCCCAGTCTGTGGGCGGCGAGCCGTCGGGCAACTACCTCGCCGTCACAGGCGGTCCTATGCGCCGTCTCGTGCTGGACTCGACCTACCAGCGCCCCAACATTCGCGTCACAGAGTATGGCATCGACTACAACGCCGCGAAGGTGCTGCTCCAACGCCTGCGCTACGGAACGATACGCTATCTTGTGGAGTACGCTGTGGTCTATGTTGCGCCCAGCGGACGGATTGAAACGCTGTTCTTGAGCCAGCAATACGAGTTTCCGCCAACGCACCCCGCTGCCCCGACGCCTGTGTGGGTGGACTTGCCCATTCCGGACGACATCCGTGCGGGCGTGCTGGGAATCGCGCCATTCTCGGATACAGCCTCGCGCCTGTTCGAGCAGATTCCGCTTGGCGCATCGTGGAGCGAGGAATCGCCCTACCAATACAAGGTGCTGAACCCGCTGACAGGCACCATCTTGATTAGCCCGAAGGCGTCGGGCTTTTACGAGCGCTACTGGCGTGGAACGCGCCCGCTGGAGGTCTATGTGAGCTACTTCGTGCATGACTGGTCAATCATGCGTGAGGAGTTCACCGTGCCCAACAGCGGACGCATCCGCCTCGCGTTCTCCGACCTGAAGCAGTTCGGCGACCTGCTGGATGACCAGTCGACCTATCAGGGGCTGGGCTTGGGGCGCGATGTGAACAACAATCCGCTGCCCGCCGACCTGATTATTGTGGATCTGCTCACAGGGCGCGGCGCGTACTTCCGACAGGGGGTGCAGCTGTTCGATGAGCTGGCTCCGAATCTGCGGGCGCAATCGTTGCCGAACCTCGGCGCGACCATCGACTACGCCACAGGCAACATTCAGATAACGAACCCCGATATGCGGGGACGCAAGGTGCGCGTGTTCTATAAGGTTCACGAGAACTGGACGATTTCGGTTCAGAAGGCGGCGGATCGCTACTATCTGGTACCCAACGCCAACGGGCTGACCCCCGACAGCTGCTGGTACGACTACACAGCGGCGTACGACGGCGACACGAGCGACATCGCGCGCCGGCTCTACTTCAGCCGCAGCGAGGCGGGCAAAACCGTGCTGCTGCGCGAATACTGGTATGTAGACGCGAACGGACGCACGCAACGCGGGACGAACGGCGTGTTCAAAATCAGCGACATTCCTGACGGCACGGGACGGGTGTATATCGACCTGCGCGATGTGCATCCGAACGCCGTGCGCTGGGATCCGGGCGTCACAGGGCAGGCGATGCGCGGGATTCAAGGGCTGTCTGTCAAGGTGCGCGTCACGCACGAACCGCCCGGAAGGCGCACTCATATCGACTTCGATATGTTGTTGCCCGTCAGGGACTGACAAGGGGAACCCTTACGCAACGGGTTGAGTCATAACAGGGAGGCTACAAAAGGATGCGGTTTCGGCAGGCGTATCGGAGCAAACAGGCAGGGTTTACGCTGATAGAGTTGCTGGTGGTGATTGCCATCACGGCAATTCTGCTCGGCTTATTGCTCATCCCGCTGGTACAGGGCTTTCGCCTGACCCGGCAGGGGCAGATTCAGGCGCAGGCGCAGGATACCGCGCGGCTCGCCCTGAACCAGTTCACCAACGACCTCAAACGCGCGGCGTATGTGTTCGACAGCGCGGACCGCGTGATTAATATCCCCGTGCTGAACCAGCAGGGGCAGGTGGTCAATGTCCCGATGCGCCACGCGATTATCGATATCGTCGCGCCTGCCTACGGCGACCCCGCGCAGGAGTCGAACGACCCCACCTCCGATGTGCCTATCGGCCCGAACGGGGAACCCGACGCCGAAATTGCCGTGCCCGTGTCTCCCGGACGCACCGTGATACGCTACTTCATCGGGCTGATGGACAACAACAACCCGTATTTCAATCCTGACGAAGTGCCCCTTACGGCGGCGACGCAGCCTGAAAACTACGCCGTGCTATATCGCGCTGAGTTCCGCCTCTATGTGCGTCAGGGCAATCGGTGGGTGCTGAACCCCGAGCTGTTCGATGACATCAGCGATTTCTTTGACCCAAACTTCTTCTATGGCAGTCGGCGCGCCTCGTGGCGCAAAATCGCTAAGCCCATCGTGCCCCTCGGACAGGTGGACATGGTGAATGTAACCTACGACGGCAACGGCAACCCTGTCGTGGAGCCGTTGATGCAGCTGACGCCCGCGCTGGCGGTGAACCAGATGGGCGCGCCGATTGAGACCGACACGCTCGGCGACGAAGGCGCAGGCGCGCCGCCCCTGCAAATCCGATTCCCGCAAGGGCTGTGGGATGTGAACGCTGAAACCTTCCGACTGGTGGCGTTCCGCAGCCGCCCTGACGCGCTGCAACGCAACGAGCCGCTGCGCTACTTCTATGTCGCTCAAAACGGCGACGGCGAGTGGTACCTGCGCTACTATCGCGCCACACCGGGCGGTCAGGAATACGACCAGTGGGTGGCGAACCTGACGCGCATCCAGCGGATGATTCACACAGGGACGCCCCAGCCCGGCTGGTTCAATAACGCCCTGGACTACTTCAACGACGCGGAGCCGATGGCGTTCTATGTGAATGAGGAAGCGGGGCTTATCGATATGGCGCTGCCGTGGTGGTTCCAATTCCCCGCACAGGGTGTGAGTTTCCAGACGGGCGCGTACCTGACGCCGTTCAACGACAACAGCCCGGATGTGGACACGATTAACGGACGCTACAACGCCGCCTATCGACAAGACCCGAACAACGCGCCGAACGTCCGTCGCTATGTGTCGCTCCTCGACCTCGACAATAACGGCGCGCTTGATAGCCCTGCGAATCATCTCACGCTACCGACGGCGTCCATCGTGCCCGGCTCGGAGATAGTGATCGGGCCCGACCAGCGCCCTGGACCGAACTACGGACGCCCCATCCGCTATCAGCGCGTCTCGTCGGCGACGGCGACGCCCGGTCCGAACCAGTACCGAATCCTTTATCAGGACGCTGCGCCGTATCAGGAAGTGCTGACGAACTACGGCTTTGCGCCTCAACTGCTGCGCGGCTATATCGAGTTTTACAGCGACCCGAACATTCCGTTGCCGCCGAATGAGCAGATTGTGGTGACCTTTTTCTATCGGTTCAACCAGAACGGCGACAGCTATGTGGCGGACTATCAGACGCGGCGGTTGATGAACCTGAAAATGGGACTGAAGTTTTATGGGGCGCAGCAGCCCGTGAACTACGCGCTCACGACGCAGCTGGAAGCCCCCAACATTGTTCAGGCGCGCGGGAGGTAAGGAGACAGGGACTATGGCACGCAAACACACGGAACGCGGTCAGACGCTGGTGATTGCCCTGCTGGTCAGCTTCGTGCTGCTCATCTTGGGCGGGGTGTTCATCACCGTCATCGCCCGCAACATCCTCAATGTGCGGCAGGCGCGGGAACGGCTCAGCGCGGAATACTTCGCGGAGTCGGGACTGCAGTACGCCATCGACCAGCTCGTGCGCAGCGAGTTCGGCGCAGACTGGCGTCCGATTCCGGATAATGTCACGACACCCGCCGACCCCGACTTCTTCTGGCTCAAGCCGTACAACCCGGCGGACGGTACGGGCGGCTTTACCCGAGTCAACCTGCAGAACGGGCGCGCTCTGATCCGTGTCTCCTACCAACCGTCGGGTCCTGTGCATCGACAGCCTGTAATTAAAATTGAGTCGGTGGGGCGCGTCGGTGTGATTGACCCAAACGACCCGACGACCTTCAGCCTCGCAGACCGCTCCAGTCGCGCGGAGCGCGTGGCGTATATGCAGATTGGCACGATCGACTACCTGCGCTTCGTGATGAACAAGGAGCAACGCGGGACGCTGATGGATTTGGGCGCAGAGGATATCGGGATTGGCGTCCCGTATCGGATGATTCTGGGCGAGCCGGGTCAGGGGGGCGGCTCGATTTTCGTGAACGGCAACCTGCGCTTCAGCGGGAATGTGGAGATTGCGATTAACCCCGATTTAGGCGAGCGCGTCTATGTGGCGGGCGAGGTGGTGCATAATACGGGCGCGCAGGTGGAGATGCGCGTCGGTTCGAACACCTATAATCTCCTGCCCAGCAGCGCGTCCAACTTCACGACGGTGAACGGCTTGTATCGTGACGGGCGTCCGCTCACCGCCGCGGATGGCTACCCACGCGCCATCGCCTACCTGGAACCGCCGCGCATGGACACCGAAGACCCGGCTACAGGCATCCCGCGCTACGCCGCCGCCACGCAGGAATCGGGCGTCTGGCGACAGCGTCCCAACGGCGTGTGGTTCAACACGGGACAGTTCGGCTTCGGACGCGGGATCTACATCAACAACGCGCTCGACATCCAGCAGGAGAGCCGCGGCTTTCTGGGCGGCTACACCCTGCGCGGCGACTGGGTGAATCCCGGCAAGTCGCGCTTCTGGAACGGTCCGTTCTATGAGCCACCCGGCGTGTTCATTGAACTGGTGGAGGTGCTGGATGCGAACGGTGGCATCCGCGCACAGGGCTTCCGCATCACACGCAATCAGGCGGAGCCGCGCGATGTGTGGTACAGCCCCATCACGGGCGCGCCTACCAACATCAAGACGATGAACTTCTTCTTCCGCAACCCCACCAACCCGAACGACCCGACGCTCACCAACGAAATCACGCAGGCTGACCGTAGTTTCGATGTGCCCTTCAACGGCGTGATTTACGCGGAAGGCAACGTGCGCATCAAGGGGCGAATCCCCTCAGGCAGGCAGATAGTGATTGTAACGAACGGCACGGCGTACATCGAGGGCAACATCGTTAAGGGCGATTCGCGCTCCGCGCTCGCGATTATCGCGAAGGACTATGTGTGCGTGAACACGACGCAGTTCCTGCAGCGCACCTTCGATAGCCCTGCGATGGCGCAGGGCGACCCGACGAACTTCGAGGCGCCCTACTTCTTCGAGGTGTTGCCCGACCAGCCGATGCGGTTGCTGTTCAGCTTTGGTGCAGACCCGACGCAATACACGGGCAACTTCGGCGGGATTCGGCTCTATCTGCGCCATGCCTCCAGCGGCGCAGGCTCGTTTATCAACCTGCTGGGGAACCCATCGGAGTTCACGGACCCGTTCTATCGGTTCAATATCGCGGGCTTTCCCCCGGTGATGTATCCGCTGGGGCGTAGCACGCTACAGGTGTACCCGAACTACGAGAAGATTGCGTTCCCACTGACGCCGCCGCCCGC
>JAOAES010000197.1 GCA_026416655.1 Fimbriimonadales bacterium | reverse complement strand
CCGCCGCGACTTTCAAGACGGTACGAACAACGAGAGCTTCGGCTTCTGGCCCGCGTACACGATACAGGTAACGGGTGCCCAGTCCGATGTGTTCGAAAACAATGTTGGTCTTGGTGACGATACGGAGGCAGTGACCATCACCACTGTCGACTCCCTGCGCAACGCTCCTTTCAACTGGCCCAACACCTTCACTGTCCCCCGCTCGCTGTTCCGCCAAGGCGGCGCGTACACGAACGAGAACGGCTTCCAGGGCGACCGTCGACTCTACGGTCCCGTGTGGATTAAGTACGAGCTGGACGGCAGCAACCCGAACGGCTGGAATGTGGTGGAGGTGCTGGTGTTCGCGTGGGATGTGCGCGACCTGATTCACAAAGCCAGCGCGACCAAGACGCGCCCCTTCTCCGACACCGCCGCGCCGCAACGCATCGAAATCTATGTGGCGTCGCAAGATCCGAACCCTGGCAACGACCCCGCCAGTGACTCGAACTGGACGCTGGTAGGCGCGCTGGATAAAGCCAACGGCACGCTGCCGAATGTGTGCCAGTGGGACGCCAGCACAGGCAACACCTTCGGCGAGTGCCCCACCGCGACGCTGAACTACCTCAACGGCGACAACCCGCTGAACCTGAGGTTCTTCCAGAACCCGACGAGCGAGATCTGGTACTCCTCGCAGCGGATGGTGGGGCGTAGCGGCGTCAAATATGTGGCGTTGCGCATCCCCCAGGGCAACCAGTTCAACAACGATCCTGAGCTGGTGCGCCGCGACCGCGTGGCGAACAGCCTGCGCTACACGAACATTACCGATGTGCGCGTGATTGCGGGCGTGGACGGCGATGTGAACCGCGACTGTATCGTGGACGACGCCGACCTGCTGGAGGTGCTGTTCAACTTCGGCGCGGCGGGGCGCAACCGCGCCGATGTGAACGGCGACCTCGTGGTGGACGACGCCGACCTGCTGGTGGTGCTGTTCAACTTCGGCAACGGGTGCTGATACGGGAGTTGCCCTCACACCCCCTTGCCCCCTCTCCCACGCTGTGGGAGAGGGGGAATTTGACTCCCCTCTCCCGCGTCGCGGGAGAGGGGCTGGGGGGGAGGGCATCTATCCAACTCCCTCACTCACGCGAAAAGGGCTGGGGGTGAGGGCATCTATCCAACTCTCTATTCGTGCAACACCGCAATAAACGGCAGATTCCGATACCGCTCGGCGTAGTCGAGACCGTAACCCACCACGAAACGGTCGGGAATTTCGAATCCGCAGTAGGCAAGCTCGACCGACACCTGATGCCGAGAGGGCTTGCTCAGCAGCGTGCAGACGCGCAAGCTCGCAGGCTCGCGCTGGCGCAACTGCCCCAGCAGGTAGCTCAGGGTCAGCCCGGTGTCGTAAATATCTTCCACCACCAGCACATGGCGGTCGTGAATGGGGGAATCGAGGTCTTTAATCAGGCGCACCTGTCCCGTCGACTGCGTCTCTGCGCCGTAGCTGGAAATCGCGACAAAATCATAGGAGACAGGCAGGGGGATGGCTCGCATCAAATCCGCAAGGAACACCAGCGAGCCTTTCAGCACGCCCACCAGAAGCGGCGGATTCGCGGCGTACTCGCGCGTGATTTGGTCTCCCAGTTCTCGCACCCGCGCCTGCAGCGTCTCACTGGGAATCAGCAACTCCAGTTCGGGAAAGCGTTTGAGCCACGCGCTGTCGGTAAAAGAGTTCATCGCGCCCTGCCTCAAGGATACCCGATTCGGGGCAGTGTGGTACAATCCTGTTATGGCGCAGAATGCTACCCTGGTCGCGATCCAGATGCAGTATCGCCTGGAGGACTACCGCAGCGCGGAGGCGTTCCGCGAGCGCGTGCTGGGATTGATGCGCACAGTGCGGCAGCGAGTCCCGAAAGGCGAGCTGCTGGTCGTGTTTCCTGAAGACGTGGGGTTGGGGCTAATCTTCACGCAAGATTTCGAGCGCGTACAGAACAGCAGAACGATGGTCGAAGCGGGCATGCGCTTGATGGAACGGTATCAGATTAACCCGCTGGGGATAGAAGGCGGCTTTGCGGGGGCGACGCGCGTCCTGCTCCGCACGCTCAGTCCGTTTATTGAGCGAGTCTACCACGACACCTTTGCGGAGGCGGCGCGCGTCGCCAAAGCCTGGATTGTGGCGGGCAGCGCGCCGATTGCGCAGGGCGAATGCGTGTATAATGTCTGCTACACCTATAACCCGAAAGGCGAGCGCACGCTCATCCAGCGCAAAATCAACCTTGTGCCGCTGGAGCAGGAAGCGGGGCTGAATCTCTGCCCTGCGTCCCGCGAACTGCCCGTCGTCAACACGCCCGCAGGCAAGCTGGGCGTGCTAATCTGCCTGGATGGATTCTATCACGAACTGATCGATCAGCATGCGAAGCGCGGCGTGCGCGTAATCGCAATGCCTTCCTACAATCCGCTCCCGTGGACCAAGGAGGAGGCGCAGGGCTGGGAAGGCGGGCTGCTCGCCGGCGTGCAGAAGCATCCGAACCTTATCGGCGTCAACCCGATGGGCGTCGGCGGATTCTTTGATGTGTATGCGGAGGGGCAATCGTCCATCGTCGCCCCGAAAGCGAAAACCCCCGACGGCAGTGGCTACCTCGCCCGCGCTAAAACCAAAGATCAGGAAGAAATCCTCTACTATCCAGCCCCTTGACCCTGCAGGGGGAGAATCAGGTATACTCTATTCGCCATACCGCAGACAGCAGGCGTCCCGAACGGGACATAATCCGCCAAGCGGTCCGCCTGCCGAGGAGGGCGCACAGTCGTGGCACGGTCGTCCCGACCGTGCTGTGGGGTTATGCTTGAGCGAGACGCTCAAGCCACACGGGTGCGAGCCGGCTGCGGCGTGGCTCGCGTTTTTGTTTTAAAAAAGCGCGAAAAGCTACCCAGGAGGTGTATACGAATGGCTACAACGGAAGTTGTAGAGACCAGCGCCGCGGTTCGGTGGCAGGCGAAAGCCGGCGGCAACAAGAAGGAGCAGGTGCGCCAGATTCGCGCGTGGATTCAAGAATCCAAAGCGCAGATTCTGGTGGACTACCGCAGCCTGAACGTGCGCGAGATTACAGACCTGCGCAAGCAGTTGCGTCAGTCGGGCGCGGAGCTGCGCGTGGTCAAGAACACGCTCTATCGCGTTGCGCGCGGGGGCAACCTGCCCGAAGGGCTGGAGCCGTACCTGCACGGCATGACCGCCATCGCCTTCGTCATGGGCGATGAAGCCGCCGCCGCAAAAGCGCTCACCGACTACATCAAGCAGGCGCGTAAGGCGGAAGTGAAAGCACTGCTTTTGGGCGAGCGCGTCTACCCCGCAGAGATGGTAGACACGCTGGCGAAACTCCCCCCGCGCGACATAATGATCGCGCAGTTTCTGGGCGCACTCCAGTCGCCCATCTCCGGCTTGGTGGGCACGCTCTCCGAAATCATCGGACAGTTCGTGCGCACGCTCCAAGCCGTCGCCGATAAAAAGGCAGAAACCCAATCCTGATTGAGGAGGACACAACGATGGCAAAACTGACTGCTGAGGAACTGATTCAGGCAATCGATGAGATGACCGTTCTGGAACTGAACGAACTGGTCAAGGCGTTGCAGGAGAAGTATGGCGTGTCGGCGGCTGCGCCCGTCGCGGTCGCGGCGATGCCCGGCATGATGGCAGGCGCGCCTGCAGAAGCCGCACCCGCCGCCGAAGAGAAGACCTCGTTTGATGTCATTCTGGCTGCCGCCGGCGACAACAAACTGCAGGTCATCAAGGTCATCCGCGAAATCACGCAACTCGGACTGAAAGAGGCGAAAGACCTCGTGGACGGCGCGCCTCAGAAGGTCAAAGAGGGCGTGAGCAAGGAAGAGGCGGAAGACATCAAGAAGAAGCTCGAAGAGGCTGGCGCGAAGGTCGAAATCAAGTAGACGCGCCTTGCGAGAGATTCCTCGCCTTCGGCTCGGAATGACACGCGCTGTTGACAAAGTGCGTCATTCCGAGCACAGCGAGGAATCTCCTATATCCCCCCATTCAATCCAAGTTTCCCCGCGAAGTCTGCACAGTGCGCCTTTGCCTTTTGCGCCTTTCAGGTACACTCTTCAGGGCGCGTGCGAAAGTTTTCCACACGCAATCGAATTTCATGTCCCTTAAGCATGGAGATCCATGGTTGTAGTAGTAGGTCCCCTGTGAATTGTGGATAACTTTGTCTACTTCGACCGCGCGGTCGATAAAATTGGGGGGTTCTGAAGGGCAATTTTGAACTCAAATTGCAACTTTTGTCTACTGACCTGCTGTTCGATTAGCTATGCTAAATATCGGGGGTTTCGATGTGGATAACTCCGTGGATAACTTGTGGATAACCTGTGGATAACTCTGTGGAGAAGTCCCCATCCACGGAGTTTTCCACAGAGTTATCCACAATTCCACAGGGGGTTATAACGCCTGCTCATACGCTTTGAGTGTGCCCTCAGCGGTGATGCGCCAGGAGAAGCACTGCGCCCGTTGCAGGGCTTTTTCGCGCAGGTTCCTGCGGAACTCGTCGTGAGTGAGTATCGTGCGTATCGCGTTTGCCCACAAGCCCGCTTCGTTTGGAGGGAGCAGGATACCGCCGGAGCCGACCACTTCAGGAAGCGCGCCGCCGTTGGAGGCGATTACAGGCGTGCCGCACGCCATCGCCTCCAGCGGAGGCAGCCCGAACCCCTCGTAAAACGAGGGATACAGGAACACCTCCGCTGCGTTGTAGAGCCAGACCAGATGCTCGTCGGGCACATAGCCCGTCTCGATGAGCCACTCCTGCGCTCCCAACTCGTGCTTTGCCTCGTCTAAGGCGCGGCGTGCCCAGCCGGGCTTACCCGTCAACACGAGACGAAGAGGCAAGTCATACTCTTTGCGGGCGAAATAGACGGCGACCAGCGCGAGTTCCCAGTTCTTGCGCGGCTGTAGCACGCCGACCGCCAGCGCGAAAGGCGGCTCGATACCGTACTGTTCCCGTACCCAGGCTTGCGCCAGCGCCTTCTCGATTGGATAGAACCCTTCGGGCAACCCGTTTGGCGTCGCAATCACTTTTTCAGGGGGCAGGCGCAGGATCTCGATGATGTCCTCGCGCGAGGTTTCCGAGACGGTCAGCACGCGCCTCGCCCTGCGGCAAGACGCAGGCACGGTAAGCCCCAGCAGAATCCTGTCTTTGAGAGGGAACCAGCGCGGCTCAATCAGAAACGAGATGTCGTGAACCGTCGTTACGGCGGGGATTTTGAAAAAAGGCGAGATGGTGTACTGCGTGTGGATAACGTCGCAGCGGTATTCTCGCGTCAGTTTAGGCAGGCGCAACAGGCTCCACAGCCGCTCGCTGTAGGTGGGGACGACGACATGCTCGTACAGGGGCGATTCGGGCAGGGTGCCTTCGGGAATCGGGCGTGTGGAGAACAGCACGAGGCGATGCTCGGCGGGATTTAGAATCTCGTGGAACGCCTTCAGCAAGCCGCGCCAGTAGGTGCGGTCGCCCGTGTACGCGCCGGTGAGCAGGCGTGCGTCGACGCCGATTCTCACGCCTTCCCTCCCAACGGGCGTTTCAGAATGTGCGCCCAGCTGCGCGGATATTGCGGGGGCGTAGGGCGTTCCTTGCGCAGCACGGCGACGGCGCGCTGAATCGTCCCCTGCTCGGTCTCGAACTCCACAGTGCGAACATCAAGCGACGCGCCCAGCGTGCGGGCGGCAGGCTCGGCGGCGTGGATTTCGTCCAGCTCGCGAATGCTTTTGAGCGCGAGTCCGACGCCTCCCACCGCGAGGAAGGGAACCATCAACTCCGCCAGGATGGGCATTTTCGCCACCGCTCGCGCCGTGGCCATGTCGAACGCCTCCCGCGCTTCGGGCATGTGCGCCCACTCTTCTGCCCGCGCCTGCGCCACCACTGCGTTTAGCCCCAGTAAGCTACAGGTTTCCTTCAGGAACTCTATCGTTTTCCCGTGTGAGTCCAGCAGTGTCAGCTTCAAATCAGGGCGCGCGATTACGAGGGGAATGCCGGGCAGTCCCGCGCCTGAACCGATGTCCAGCACGCGCGCGCCTTCAGGGGGCTTGTAGACGCTAAGCAGACAGAGCGAATCGAGCAGGTGTCGCCCCACTGCATGCTCAGGAGGTACCCGCGTCAGATTCATCTGCTGATTGGCGGCGTAGAGCCGATTCAGATACTGATCCAGCAGCGCGCGCTGGGACGCGCTCAGCGTCAATCCCCAGCGCTCTACCTGAATGAGCAGCTCCCAGTCGCCAATCTGCGTCTTCATGCCTATAGAATACGATTTGGGATACCCATAATACCCTGTATACGCCGATGCCTGCGATTCTTCTGAGTCGGCGAGAGGTGGAGACGGCAGTTAAAACGCTCCAACCCCTGCCTCGCGCCGTGACGCGATTGTTGGAACTGACCGATTCGGAAACGGCGACCATCGAGCAGATGGAGCGCGTAATCAACGCCGAGCCGGTGCTATGCGGCAAGATTTTGCAGGTGGCGAACTCCGCATATTACGGCTTGGCGCGTCAGGTCAACTCGATTCGGAGCGCGCTGATACTGCTGGGCGCGCATACGGTTAGGGGAATTGCGCTCAGCGTGGCGGCGGTAGCGGCGCTGCGCACAGGGCGCGCCGCGTGCGAAACGGAGTATCCGCTCTGGCGACACGCTTTCTTATGCGCGGGATATGCGCAGGGGATTGCTCAGGCGTCTCGCTGGGGAGTGCGCACAGCGGAGGACGCCTATATTGCGGGGCTGCTCCACGATATCGGCTCGCTTTTTCTGCTGACGCGCTTCCCCGCGCAGTATCGTCCGCTACTGGAGCAGGCGGAGCGGGAGCCGGAGCAGTTTCTGGAACGGGAGCTGCATACTTTCGGCTGCGACCATGCCGATGTCGGCGCGATGATTGCCGACCACTGGCGGCTACCTGAGCGCATCGTGCAAGCGATTGCGAGCCATCACGCGCCGTTCCTGCCAGACGACGAATCGCAACGCCTTGTCGCGGCGGTCATGCTGGCGGATGTGTGGGGGCAGGAAAGCTTCTCGCCGCCCCCGCAGGAACTCGCTACCCAGGTGCGCCTGAGCGAGGAGACTGCCCTGCAAATTCGCCAGCGCGTGGAGGAACATCTGGAAACGATAAGCCAGATACTGTTCAGCTGAAGTCGCGGCGTTTTGGGCTATAATATACGCATGCGACGCTACGCGCTGACGCTGGGCGCTCTGATTCTCCTGCTCGCAACGACGCAGGCGCAACTGAACTGGGTGGGCAACACCCGCCTCTTCGCTACCGGCTTTCACCCACTGCCGAGCCGACTGGGAATGCTGGAACCCTGGCAGGTTCTCACGGTCACGACGCAAACGAACCCCATCGCGATGGGGCAGTCGGTGCAAATCATCGTCACCACCGACAACTGGCTGTCTTCGCGAGAATACGATTTCTCATTTGACTTCAATACTGGCGGGAATACCCAGTGGTATGTCGTGCTGCCGCCGTTTCCGCCCGGCACGCATGTGCAGTTCTACATTCGGGCGCGACATACGAACGGGCAGACGGCGTTCGATAACAACGGCGGCGCGAACTACAGCGTGTGGGTGCGCCCTGCGCCGCGCTATCGCGAAACGCCCATCCTGCAGTGGTTCCAGACCGACTACCGAACGATGATGCAGCGACTGCCCGAAGTGGTGCAGGCGGGCTACGGCGCCATCTACCTGCCCTCGCCTGTCAAATCGGGCGGTGGGGGCTTCAGCACAGGCTACAACCCGTTCGACCTGTTCGACCTGGGCGACCGCTTTCAGAAGGGCACGGTGCGCACGCAGTATGGCACAACGCAGGAACTGATTGAACTCATTCGCACGGCACAGCGACTGGGGCTGGAGGTGTATTGCGATTTAGTGACGAACCATGCCGACAATCGTGCCAGCACGCCGATTGACCGCTATCCGGGCGTAATCCCCGAAGACTTTCATATCCGCTCCACCGTCGACCCTACGAATAGTGAGATCGACTTCAACAACGCGCCGCCGTTCGGCTTCGGTACGCTCAACCACGATATCGTGGGCTTGGCGGACTACGCGCACGAGGACGGTAACAACACGCGCACGGGGGCGTTCAACCTGCCCAGTTATGCGCAGTTCAACGCCGCGGGCAAGCCGAGCTTCGTTCGAAATCCGCTGAACCCGCACTACTACCCCACAGGTCAGCCTTACGCGGAGGACATCCGCGATTACCTGAAACGCTGGGGCTGGTTTCTGACCAGCGTGATTGGCTTTGACGGCTATCGGATCGACGCCGTGCGCCACACCCCGCCGAGCTTTTTCGCTCGCACACCGCAGCAGCCCGGCGGCGGAACCAGCAACGGCGACCTGTTGCCCTTCCTGTACAGCCTCAAGCCGTCGCTCTATGTATTCGGCGAGGTCTACTCGGGCGACCCCTACGAGTTGCGCGAGTACGCCAAGACCGGCATGAACCTGCTCGATTTCCCGATGAACTTCACGCTCCGAAACCTGTTCAACGCGAACGGCTTAGGCGACTTGGGTGCGACGCTGAGCAACGGCATCGGCGCAGACTCGAACACGGGCTTGCCCTACGAGCTGGGCGGGCTGGCGCGTTATCTGGGCGTGGGGTTTATCCAGAGCCACGATGAGGGACCGCCGCGCTCCAACAACCTCGCGCATGCGTGGCTGCTGACCCGACCCGGACGCCCCAAGATTTACTACGACGGCAACAACATCGACCCGAACAACTGGAGCCACTTTCCCCGTCCGGGGCGCTACAATGCGCTGGGCAACGGCGACGACAGCCTGCTGCGCCTGCTCGATGTGCGTAAACGCTTCGCGCGGGGCAACTTGGTGAACCGCTGGGTGAGCAACGATTTATACATCTACGAGCGTCAGGTGAACGGGCACAGCCTGCTGCTGGTGGGGCTGAACGATCGGGGCGATTTGACCTCACTGAACGCGACAGTGCAGACCGCCTTCCCGCCGGGCACGGTGCTGATTGACTATTCGGGGCAACGCCCGCCCGTCACGGTCGGCTCCGACGGGCGCGTGACGATTAATGTGCCCCCGAACTCCGCGCCGGGCAACGACAACAACGCCTACGGCTATGTGTTGTACGCGCCGCGCACCCCGCAACCCGTATCGGGCGTGCGCCCCGTGCGACTGTTCGATGCGCGCACCGACGCCGAGTACGCTTTTCAGACCGTCAACACGCCCGGCGGAGCCTATGCGACGGGGCGCAGCTTCGAGGCAGCAACCGTCACCAGCAACCGCCTCACGATTCGCGTGCGTACGGACGCTACCGGCGTCAGCGCGTTAGTAAAACTCAACAACGGTGCGCCGCTGGGCAACCTGCAACCCCTGCAGAACACGCCCGAAGGCTTGGCGGACGGCTTTATCCCGATGACGCGCCTCGCCAACGGTGAGTTCGAGCTGCGCGATGTCGACCTCAGCAACCTGCTGCAGGGCTTGCATGTGTTGCAGGCGCGCGTCTTCGCCGACACGGGCAACCGCCCCGGACTGTTCACCGATTTCTACGCCTTCTTCTACCTGCGCCGCGTCGAAGGGCGAATCACGGTAGACGGCGACCTGAGTGACCTGGGCGCGCCAATCGCCACGCAGACCCGTACGCCGAGTTCGAACCTGAACCGACTGGACGCGCTCTATGTGCGCAACGACCATAAGAATCTCTACATCGGCGTTGCGGGGCGCGTAGACCCCGCCGAGAACCTGCTCAACGGCGTCGCACTCTATCTGGATGTGGACTACGGGCTGGGCAGCGGGCTGACGCCGCTGAACCAGCTCAACGACGACAGCGGACCCGCTGCGCGGCTGATTTCGAACCGAAAGCTGACGCCCCCTGCCGGATTTGGCGCGGAGTTTGCTATCGGCGTGTTTCGGCATAAGGGGCTGCACTCCGCCCCCGAGGCAGGCTTCGTGGGCGATGCGGTTTTGCCCCCGATGGTCGGCGCGGAGGCGGGCGTGTATCGGATAGATCCCAGCCGCCTGAACTGGCTGCAGGGCGTCCCCGCGCGCATCGTCTGGCGTCCTCGCGCAAATCCGACCGACCCGCCCACGGGCTTGGAGATTGCCGTTCCGTTGAGCGTGCTGTTTGAGGGGCGCAAGGCGAATCGCCCGATAGGGCTGTTCGCCACGCTGCTAACTACAGGCGAGACGGGCGCGATTTTCTCCGCCTACGACTCGCGGCGAGGAACAATCGGCGCGCGCCCGCCCCACAACAGCTTCCTCACGAACCAGTTCCTGCCCCCGCAGCCGAACATCGTGAACAATCCCGGCACGGGCAGTGTGAGCCTGCAGACCGTCGCGACCTACACCCTGCAGGTGATGCCCACGCTCACAGCAGGCTATCGGCTGATTCTGGAGCCGATGCGCTACGACCCGCGCGTCGACGCTTACCGCCTGCGGGGACGGCTGGTGAATACGAGCGGTCAGGCAATACAGGGACCCCTCGCGCTCGCCACCGCGCTGCCTGACGGCGTGGAGTGGCTCAACCGCACAGGCGAGAGCCTGCTGCAGCAGGGCGTCGCGTACCAGACTCTGACGGAGGACGACCTGCCGCCGCTCGGCGTGCTGAGCTTCGAGGTGTTGCTCCGCTCATCGAAGCCGCTGGTGCGCCCGCCGAAGCTGGAGGTACGGGCGGGGATGGGGGCGATTTAGCCGACTGTCCCTTCAATACGCTCCCGCAAGGCTCAGATAGACGAACCCGCGCTTGCCGTAGGCGAGGTCAAGTCGAATCAAGCCAATCGGCGAAGCGAAGCGCAGTCCCGCCCCCGCGCCGAGGCGCACAGGCACACTGGACAGGTCGTCGCCACTGCTCCAGACCGCCCCCGCGTCCACAAACACCGCTGCCTGCACCGCCTCCATCACGGGGAACTGGTACTCCACGCTGCCCACCGCCGCGCGATTGCCCCGAAACTCGTCCTGCGCATAGCCCCGCAGCAGGTCGTAGCCGCCAATCCAGAACAGCTCACTGAGTGGCGTCCCGTCTGAGCCGAAGCCTGCCACGCCGCGCAGAGCGAGCGCGCTCTCACGGTGCATGGGGATATAGTAGCGCGCCTCGCCCACGACGCGCGTGAAGCGAAAATCGCCGCTCAGCGTGCGCTCCGCAAGCACCGTTGCGTACAGCCCCGAACGGGGGAAACGCCCCTCGCGCGTGTCGTAGACCACCTGCACGCCCAGCGCGTCGAACCGTCCCCGATTCGCCGAGCGCAGCGCGGGGCTAATCATCGTGTCGGGCGCGTCGTCGTAGTCCACGCGGTCGGCGCGATAGCGCAGGCGCAGCTCGAACAGCTCGCGCCAGTCGAGACCGATATACGCCGTCACGCCGACGCGCCGTTCATAACGGCGCAGCGTGTCCAGGTCGGCGTAGAACACAGGATAAAACGGAGAACGGTCGTAGAGTTCGATTCCGAAGTTGAACGCGCCGGGCAGGGCGCGCGGCGCTTCGTAGCTCACGGCGTAGGAGGGGCGCAACGCCTCATATTCACCCGTGTAGGGATTCCGCGCCTGCTCGCGTTGCCACTGCAGGCGGGCGCGATGTCCCAGCCCCGCGACATTCGTCTCCACCAGCTCCGCGTAGCCCACGAAGCCCTGCTCGCTGCTGTAGCCCGCCGCCACCGCGAAATCAAGCGACTGCTCCTCCTCCACCTGCAGGAGCAGGTTCGCGGTTCCGACCCGCTCGCCCGGCTCCGCGCCGAGCTTCGCATCGCGCAGGAAGGGGAACCGACCTATTCGCTGCCGAATGCGCTGCAGTCGCTCCTCGTTGTACACCTCGCCCGGACGCACCCCGACCAGCCGACGCAGCACTTCCGTGCGCGTGCGCTTGTTGCCTTGCACCTGAATCGACTCGATAACTCCCTCCGCAACCTGCACGGTCAGCGCGCCCGATTCGTCCAGTGTGTAGTCCACCACGCGCGCGAGTGTGTAGCCGCGCTCGCGATACCACGCCTCCACCTGCTTGAGCGCGTCCTGAATGGCTTCGGGGGAGGGCGCGGTTCCTATCAGCGGCTGTAGCGGCGCGCCGACAACCTCCGGCGACGCCACACTCACCCCCTTCAACTGCACGGAACGCACCACCGTTTGCCCAAAAACGCCCGCAAGCAGCAGGCTCAGCCAGAACACCCCGACGGCTCGCATGCCTTTATTATAGCCCACATGCGCTATAATTCATAAGGGCGCGCCGATGGACTTCACGGAAGCAGTTCGGTATATCGAGAGCCTCTCGATACAGGGCTGGAGGCTGGGCAACGCCCGATTCGAGGCGTTCTTAGAGCGTTTAGGTAATCCCCATCTGAAGTACCCCTGCGTGCATATCACAGGCACGAATGGTAAAGGCTCCACCACCACACTGGTGAGCGCCATCCTCCGCGCCGCGGGCTATCGCGTGGGCACTTACATCTCGCCCCATGTGTTCGATATTCGCGAGCGGATCCTCATCGGAGGCGAACTCGTCTCCAAAGAGCTGTTCACGGAGGGCGTTGCGTCTATGCGCCCCCTTATCGAGCGGCTCAACGACACCGAGTACGGGCAGGTTACTGAGTTTGAAATCAAAACCGCGCTGGCGTTCTGGGCGTTCGAGCAGGCGCAGGTCGATATCGCCGTGCTGGAAGTCGGGCTGGGCGGACGGATGGACGCCACGAATGTGATTACCCCCGAAGTGAGCGTAATTGTAAGCATCGGATTAGACCATACGGACCGTCTGGGACCGACCCATCGGGATATTGCGTATGAGAAGGCGGGGATTATCAAGCCGGGGCGTCCCGTCGTGAGCGGCGCGATGCATCCTGACGCTATAGAGATGATTCAGCGCGTGGCTCAGGCGCAGGGCGCGCCGCTCTACCCCGTCCGTGGCACGGGCGTCCCGCCCGTGCGGGTGCTTGAGCAGGGCGCTCAAGCCACGGGGGATGAGACGCCCGTACGGGTGCTTGAGCGGGACGCTCAAGCTACGCAGGATGAGTTCCTTTACACACCCCTCCCCTCGCCGACCGATTCCGCCGTGCGCGTGCGTCGGGGGGAGTGGGAGATTGCTCTCCAGCCCTACCTGATTGGCGACTACCAGCGTCATAACACGGCGTGCGCCGTTGCCGCCGCTGTGCTACTGCGCGAGCGTGGCTACGCCATCCCCGACGCGGCGATTGAGCGCGGCGTGAGCGAGGCGCGCCTGCCCGGACGCCTGCAGGTCGTCGCTGAGTCGCCGCGAATCGTGCTGGATGGAGCGCACAATCCCGACGCCGCCGCCGTGCTGGCGAAGGCGCTGCCCCGCCTGTTTAAGTACCGTCGGCTCGTCCTCGTGTTCGGAATGCTGACGCCCCACGAGCCGTCCGACACGCTCAGACACTTGCTGCCGCTTGCCGATATCGTGATTTTCACGCCGCTTGCCAGCCCCCGCACGCACACGGCGGAGACCCTGTTGCAAAGCGCGCAGGCGTGGCTGGAGGCGCACCCGCGACGCAACCCCCCGCTGCTGCTCACCGCTTCAGAACCCCAGCAGGCGTTCAGGCAGGCGAGAGAGTTTGCCGAGCTGGACGATTTAATCCTCATTACTGGCTCGTTCTACCTCGTGGGCGAGTGGCGATGATTGGCAGCAGGTACAATTTTTCATAATGACCCGTTCCGATATCATCGCGGCGATAGCGACGCCGCCGGGCGAGGGGGGGATAGGCGTCATCCGAATCAGCGGCGCGGGGGCAATCGAACTCGCCGAACAGATATTCGTGCGCGTGAGCCGAAAGCCCCTGCAGAGCCATCGCGTCTACTTCGGGGCGATTGTAGATCCCCAGAGAGGCGAGACGCTGGATCGCGCCCTGCTGATACCGTTCTGTGCGCCGCACAGCTACACGGGCGAGGATGTCGCCGAGCTACACTGCCACGGCAGCCCCTACCTGCTGCGGCGCGTGCTGGAGCTGGCGTGTCGGCAGGGCGCGCGCGTTGCACAACCTGGCGAGTTCACCCTGCGCGCGTTCCTGAACGGGAAGTTAGACCTCGCACAGGCGGAAGCCGTCGCCGACCTGATACGCGCTCGCTCAGACGCCCAGCTGCGCAGCGCGCTCGCCCTCCACGGGGGCAAACTCTCCCGGCAGGTACAGCAAATCAGTGATGCGCTGCTCGGCATCATCGCCAGCGTGGAAGCGCATATCGACTTCTCGGAGGAAATCGGCGAGTTAGACCCCCAGACGCTCGCGCCGACGATTCAGAGCCTGATTCAAGAGCTGGAGACACTGCTTCAGGGCGCGCGGACAGGACGAATCCTGCGCGAGGGCGCGCGCGTGGCAATCGTGGGACGCCCAAATGTCGGTAAATCGTCGCTGCTGAACGCCCTGCTGGGCGAGGAGCGCGCTATCGTAACGGACATCCCCGGCACGACCCGCGATACGATTGAAGAGAGCTTCCAGATTGAAGGCGTCCCCATTGTGATTCTGGATACGGCGGGCTTGCGCGAAAGCACGGATGTCGTGGAGCAAATCGGCGTTGAGCGCGCCCGCCGCGCCGCCGAACGAGCGGATTTGATCCTGTTCGTGTACGACCTGTCCGCACCCGATTATGAGGCGGACGTGCGTCTTTTGCGGGGTCTGCCTGTGGAGACGCCGAAGGTGGTGGTGGGGAATAAGGTGGATTTGTGTAGCCCTCACCCCCAGCCCCTCTCCCGCGACGCGGGAGAGGGGAGTTCCCCCTCTCCCACAGCGTGGGAGAGGGGGTTAGGGGTGAGGGCACAACCGTCTCTATTTCTGCCCTCACCGGCTACGGCTTGGACGCGCTCAAGCAGGCTATCCTGCACGCCCTACAGCTCCAGCGCGTCGGCGAGGAGACGCCCACGCTCACCCACCAGCGACACATCCGCGCCGTCGAGCAAGCGAGGCAACACCTGCATAACGCTCTCGAATCGCTCCACACGGGCATGTCGCCCGACATCGTCGCCGTCGACCTGCGCGGCGCGTGGCTCGCCCTCGGCGAAATCACAGGCGCGAGCGCGGACGAGGAACTGGTGAATCGAATCTTTCGCGACTTCTGTATCGGAAAGTAGCCTGATTATGGAATAACTCCTCCACAGACAGGTGGAGCCATGCGAGTATTAATTGCGGAGGACAGCGCGGTCGCGCTGAAGGTGCTGGAGCGCAACCTGCGCCAACTGGGCTACGAGGTTATTGCCGTTCCTGATGGCGGTGCGGCGTGGCGGGCGTACCAAGCCGACCCTACGCCCATCGTGATTACCGACTGGGAAATGCCCGAAATGAACGGGCTGGAGTTATGCCGCGCTATTCGGAGCCTTACCGACGCACGCTACACCTACCTCATGATGCTCACAGCACGGGGACAAAAGGAAGATAAACTGCAAGCGTTGGAGGCGGGCGCAGACGCCTTCCTGAGTAAACCGCTCGATACCGCCGAACTGCAGGCGAATCTGCGTGTTGCGGAGCGCATCCTGCAGGCGGAAGCCTCCCTCCAACTACAAAAGCAGCAACTCCAAGACCTCAACGAGGAACTGCAGAGCCAGAACGAAAGCCTTCAGCAGTCCTATCGCCTGATAGAGCATGCGAACCGACGATTCTCGGAGCTGTTCGAACATGTACCGGTCGCGTGCTTTACGGTGGACATGGAGGGCGTCATCCACGAATGGAACCTCGCGGCGCAGCAACTCTATGGCTACACTAAAGAAGAGGTGCTGTTCCATCCCTTTTATGAGAAGGTGTTTCGCGGCGCGTCGGCGTCGAAGCTGCACGAAATGCTGCAGCATGTCATGCAAGGCGCGATTATCTCAGGCATCGAGTCAGAGGACTACGATCGGGAAGGAAAACTTCACTATGTCATTCGTAGTGCATTCCCCATTCGCAACGCGCTGCGCGAGGTCGTAGGCGCGATTGTATCGGTAGTGGACGTGACCTATCGTGTGGAGTACGAGAACCAACTCAAGGCGTTGAACCAGAAGCTGCAGAACCTTGCCGTGACCGACGGTCTGACGGGGCTACACAATCATCGCGCGTTTCAGGATTACCTCGAGGAGCAGTTCCAGCTCGCGATGCGCAACAAGCATCCGCTCTCGCTGGTGTTGATGGATGTTGACCATTTCAAGCAGTACAACGACACTTTTGGGCATCAGGCGGGCGACGAGGTGCTGCGCACGGTGGCGCAGGTCTTGAGGGAGCATATTCGGGGGGAGGATATGGTGGCGCGGTATGGGGGCGAGGAGTTCGTGATTGTGTTGCCGCACGCCGACTCGGAGAGCGCGGCGATGGTCGCGGAACGCCTGCGTCGCGCGGTGGAATCTGTTCCGTGGGCGCTCCGCCCCATCACAGGCAGCTTTGGGGTCGCCAGCCTGCGCCCCGATATGGAGACGCGGCAGGAACTCATCGAAGCCGCCGACCAGGCGCTCTATCAGGCGAAAAAGAACGGGCGCAATCGCGTCGAAGTCTGGGACTATCGCTTGCTGCTCAAAGCGGCGTAGCAGGAAAAACGACGCCGAGCAGGAACCTAAGCCGTTAAAAAGAGGTCAGAGCCATGATGAATCGAGTGCAGACGCAGACGCGCGTGGAGGTCAGAACCGCGCCGCAAGCCAGTCTGGGGCTGAAGATGCTGGCGCGAATGCTGACTCTCAACAGCGAGGAACTCCAGAAGCTTATCGAGCAGGAGCTGGAGGAGAACCCCGCGCTGGAGTCTGCCGATGAAGAGCGCATCCGAGTCGTCGCCCCTGCGCCGCTGCTCTCACTCGATGCCGACTCGCCCAATCCGACGGACGAAAGCGACTTCGACGATTGGTTCGACGCCCGCCTCGCGATCCCGCCGATGGATTTGAAAGACCATGTGCGCGGGCAACTCCGCTTGATGACCCCCCCTGAACTCTGGTCTATTGCCGAGCATCTGGTCGAGTCGCTGGACGAGAACGGCTACCTGCGCGCGGAGGTAGAGGAGATTGCGCTCTACCTGAACGCCGAGCCGGAGGCGGTGGAGCAGGTCGTTGCGTTGCTCCAGCAGTGCGACCCGCCTGGCGTCGGAGCGCGTACCCTTCAAGAGTGCTTGCTGCTGCAGATGGACGCACTTCAGCAAGCCCCCGACGACTATGACCCTGAAGTATTGGAATGGACTCGCGCCGTGCTGCGGAGCGGCTGGGAGGAGTTTGTGAGCGGGCGCTGGGAAAAGCTCCAGCGGAGGCTCCGCCTGAGCGTCGAGGATCTGGCGCAGGTGAGAAGCTTCATCCGCAGCGAGCTAAGACCCTATCCTGCAAGCGATTTGGGAAGCAAAGAGCTGTCCAGCGAACAGAACATGGCGCAGGAACCCGACATTATCGTGCGCGTGTCGCAAAGTGGGTTGCATATCGAGATTCGCGGCGCGCCGGGCGACTCGCTCCGCCTCAGCCCCGCCTACTTAGAGCAGGCGATGCGCCTGAATCAAGGGAGTTTGCGCTGCAGTGCGGACGAGCGCGAGCATATCCAGCACTACCTGGGGCGCGCCCGCATCTTCCTGCAAGCGTTGCAGCAACGCTACCAGACCCTCAAACGGATTATGGAGGCGATAGCGCAGCGTCAGTATGGCTTCCTGATGACCAGCGACGCGCGGTTTCTGCAACCGATGACGCGCGTGGAGGTGGCGCAGGCGACTGGGCTGCATCGCTCCACGGTCGGACGCGCCGTGCGCAACAAGTGGCTGCAGCTCCCCAGCGGCAAGATGGTGCAGCTCGATGTCTTCTTTGACGCCTCCTATCGCACGGCGATGTTGATTGAGCAGATTCTGGAGCAACATGAGCGCGCGGGCAACCGCCTCACCGACGCCGAGATTGCCGAGAAACTTGCGGAGATGGGCATCGAGGTCGCCCGGCGCACCGTCACTAAGTATCGCCATCGCCATAACATTCTGTCTTCCCACTGGCGTGAGCGGCAGCGGCTGGTGGGGTGAGCGTGGTTCATCTATGCTCGGGCAGGCGCGTCTGTGTCGCGGCGCCGCTTCTTTTTCGGTTTCGTCTCGCCCAGCGCGTGGGCGCAGTGTGTGCGCACGAGGGCTTCTACTTCGGCGCGGTAATCGCCGTACCACAGAAACACGCCTCGATAGGCGTTCAGACGCGACGGATGCGGGAACGGGCTAAGCAGCACGCCATCCTCGCCCCACACCACGCGCTTCACTTTCTCCCAGCGCATCATGCGGGGCGACCAGCCGCGCTGGCGCACGCCTTCCGAGTCGGCTTCATAGCGGATGGGCAGCAAGAAGTCTGCCGTTGCGCTCCAGAGCATCCACAGCGCCGCCAGCCCGAAAATCCAGTGTCCCATCAGCCACGCGCCCAGCACCGGCGTCCCGACGAGCGCGAGCAGAATCACCGGCAACCGCTCCGGCTGCCGCCGCGCCAAGTGTACCTGCCACCGCAAAACCGTCGGTTCGCTGCTCATCGTTTGAACGCCCAGATTCCTCGCTCCGCTCGGAATGACACGGGTTGCAGGGGGTGTATGTCATTCCGAGCGGTGCGAGGAATCCCCAAGCCAGTGTTTAGTTCGCCTGAATCGCCGTTTCTCCTGCGGGCTTCTCACGGAACAGCGCGGCGAAGGCAATCCCTGCCACTATCGTAATCACTGTCGGCACGAGGAACACCATTGTGTAGTTCGTCACGCCGTCCTGCGTGAAGAAGTCCTTCAGCCAGCCCGCGAAGAAGCCGCCAATCAGCATTCCGACGCCCAGCACCGCCACATTAATCAACGCCTGCGCGGAGGAGCGCACATCGCGCGGGGCGACGCTGTCGGTGTAGATGAACGCCACCACGAAGAAGAACACGTAGCAAAAGCCGTGCAGCGCGAGCGAGGCGACGGCGAGCCACACCGTCCACGGCGCGGTCTGGTGAAACGCCCAAGCGAGCGCGAAGACCGCATACCGCGCGGGCCATGCGAAGATTCCCAGCAACATCGTCTTGCGCACGCCCCATATCGGCAGCACGGCGGGCAGCATGAACGCGATGGTGAAGATTTCAGCAATCTGAGCAATCGTCATCCACGAGGGCAGATTCTTGTCTGTGATGCCAACTCCTCCGCCCGCCGCCTGCAGGAATGGGAAGGTCAGCACATAGTACAGGGGCAACTCGGTCGCCACAATTAGCGCGATGATGAAAAACACGCGATAGTTCGGATCGCGCAGCAGGCTGAACGCTTTGGTGAACGCCAGCGGGTCGCTTGCCTCCTTTGAGGGCGGTGTGTGCGGCAGAGCCAGACACGCCAACGCCGCCAGGAGCGAAATCCCGCCCGCCAGCGCAAACACGTCGATAAAGCCCCACTGCAACGAGCCGAAGTTGGAGCGCACAAATCCTACCACGAGGTTCGCCACAATCCAGCCAATTGTGCCCCACACACGAATCGGACCGAACTCGATTTCGGGGTTTTTCAGGTTGCGGAACGCGACGGAGTTGGACAGGGCGAGCGTCGGGGCATAGAAGAAGGCGTAGCCCAGCATCAGCGCGGTCATCGGCATCAGCTCGCGCTGGAAGGCAAGCGCAATCAGCAAGCCGCCGCCCAGCAGGTGGAACAGTGCGAGCGCATACTGCGCGGGCATAAAGCGGTCTGCCACCTGCCCCGCCGTAAAGGGCACAATCAGGCTCATTAGCGGGAGCGCGTTGTAAATCAACGCCAGTCCCAGCCCCGTGAAGCCGAGTTCCTTTTCCAGATAGCCCGCCAACGCCACCGACCAGGTGCCCCAGATGGCGTACTGCAGAAACATCATCACCGCCAGAGTGGGACGCTCCAGCAACACGCGAAACGCAATTACGAAAGCGTTCTCTCGTCTCTCCATAAAATCTCTCCTCGCCTGCGAACAGAGGTTCGGCATAGCGTGAGAGATTCCTACTTGGGATGGAGTCGCTGCATAATGCCCTGCGCCACAAGGGAAACAGGCGTCGGCGTCCCGACGACATCAAGCACAGGGGCTATATGTTGCTCATCGAGCGTGGCACGCATGATTCAAGCGTACCGGGACGCCGTGCGCGTGAAGGTACTGTTTCAGATCGCTAATCGTATAAACACCGTCGTGGACGATGGAGGCGACGAGCGCGGCGGCGGCACGCCCCTCCACCAGAGCGTCGTAGAGGTGTTCAGGCTTGCCCGCGCCCCCTGAAGCGATGACAGGCACCGACACAGCATCAGCCACAAGGCGCGTGAGCGTGAGTTCGTAGCCAACCTGTGCGCCGTCGCGATCCATGCTGGTCAGCAGAATCTCGCCCGCTCCCAGCTCGACGACTCGCTGCGCCCACTCGACGGCGTTCAGTCCTGTGGGCGTGCGTCCGCCGTGCGTATAGACTTCGTAGAATTCGCCGTTCCAGCGTGCGTCGATGGCGACCACCACGCACTGACTGCCGAACTGCTCCGCCGCCTGCGTAATCAGTGTGGGGTTCTCGACGGCGACGGTGTTTAGACTCACTTTGTCCGCGCCTGCGTGCAGAATCGCGCGGATATCGTCGAGCGTGCGGATGCCCCCACCGACGGTGAAGGGGATGAACACCTGCTCTGCCACGCGCGCGGCGAGTTCGAACACGGGGGCGCGCCGCTCGTGGCTGGCGGTGATGTCCAGAAAGACCAGCTCGTCTGCGCCTTCGCGGTCATACAGGCGCGCGAGTTCGACAGGGTCGCCCGCATCGCGCAGCCCCACAAACTGCACGCCTTTCACCACGCGCCCGTTTTTGATGTCGAGGCAGGGAATGATGCGTCGGGTCTCGGCGGACGCCATGTTACGACTCCTCGGAGGTGCGCCGCCACTGCACGGCGATTATCGGCGTCTCGGCGGGCGTAGCGCGGGGCGCGGTCTCCTGCTTCGTGGGGCGCGCGGGCTTGCCGCGACGATTGTTGCGCGCACGCTTTCGAGAACGCGGATTGGGAGGGGGCGTGTCCGACGGCGCGACGGGCGCAACAGACTCTTCCATCGGCGTCTCTTCAGAAAGCGTCTCCGCCTCGATTGGCTCGAAGGGCGACTCCTCCAGCGCGATAGGCTCCAGCACCGGCTCCTCCCAATCGGGTTCAGGAACGGGCGCGGGCGTCTCGGCAGGCTCCGGCTCTGCGGGCGTCTCGATGAGCTGGAAGTACGGCTCCAGCTCTATCGGTTCGCCCTGTAGCAGTTTGAGCAGTTGCTCGTGCGGCGCGGCGAGCAGCAGACGGCTCTCGCCCTCCTGCAGGTAAAGCGTATGCTCCATCACGCTCTCGGCGACCAGCTCGCTCTCAGTCGTATCATAGACGCTGAGGGGCATCGGGAACTGCAGGGTGCGCGCGCCGCCTTTGCGGGCATGCACATGCACCCATGGGTAGCGCGCCTGCACAAGGTCGTTCGTATCCAGCCAGATGTGCCCGCCCGCCCAACGCACGAGCGAGCGCACCAGTTCGGGCGTGAGGCGTCGCTCGCCCAGAAAGACCGCTTTCCAGGTCCTGTGGTCGCACACGGCGAGCGAGGGTAGCCCCGTATCGATGTATTCGCCGACCACATCGCACCCCTCGGCGATGGCGTAGAACGACGGTTCCCACGGCTCCACCGCGCCGATTTTATCCACTTTGAGGAA
>JAOAES010000177.1 GCA_026416655.1 Fimbriimonadales bacterium | reverse complement strand
GCTTAGCGATTCAGCAGCGCGCCCACATAGCGCAGAATCTCGTTCGCGCTTTCGGGCGTGTAGCCGCCCTGTGCAACCATGCGGTCAATCACATCGTTAATCTTGCGCAGCTGTTCAGGGTCAGGCGTGCGCGCGGAGGTGGTGATTTTGACCACATCCTTCAGGTCGGCGAACAGTTTGCGCTCGATCGCCTCGCGCAGGCGTTCGTCGCTGCCGATTTCGAAGCGCACGCCACGCCGCGCCAGCGACGCCACCGAGCGCATGATTCCTTCGCGGAACTCGCGCTTGGCGTTCTCCGACACGCCAATCTGCTCCTCGATGCTACGCATCAGCTTCTCGTCGGGGTCTACCTCTTCGCCGGTAATCGGGTCGCGCACTTTGGTCTTGTTGCAGTAGGCGTCCACATTATCCAGATAGTTCTCCAGCAGGGTGTGCGCGGCTTCCTCATAGCTGTAGACGAAGAAGCGTTGCACCTCCTTCTTAATCTGCTCGTCGTACTCCTTGCGCACATCGTCGAGCAGGGTGAGCAGCTTCTTGCGCTCCTCCTCGTTGCTGGTGTACTCGGTGAGACCGTCTCGGATTGAGCGCAGCACATCGATGGGTGTGATGTAGCGTTTGTCGCCGCGCACCATCGCCGCCGAGAGGCGGTTCAGGATGAATCGCGGCGAGACGCCCGTCAAGCCCTCGTCGGTATATTCCTCGCGCAGCTCTTTCACATGGCGCTGGTCCCAGTCGCCGACCTGTCGCTCGCCGTCGTAGAGTTTCATCTTGGTCATCAGCGACATGCCGCTCTTCTTCGGGGGCTTCAGGCGGCTCAGCACGGCGAACATCGCCGCCACGCGCAGCGAATGCGGCGCGATATGCACTTTGGACAAATCCTGCGTCTCGTCGCTCCACTGCGACTGCTGAATCAGCTTCTCGTAGATGCGCACCTCCTGCGAGACCTGCAGGTTGTACGGCACTTTGACCACGAACATGCGGTCGATCATCGCCTCGTTCTCCTTGTTGGAGAAGTAGGCGTTGTATTCGTACTCGTTGGTGTGGGCAATCACGACGACGTCGGTGTAGATGAGCGCGAAACGCCCGATTTTAATCATCTGCTCGCCCGCGACGGTGTTCAGCTCGTACAGGAACCGCTTATCGGCTTTGAGCATTTCGATGAACTCCATGATGCCGCGGTTCGCCTTGTTCAGTTCGCCGTCGAAGTTATAGACGCGCGGGTCGGACTCCACGCCGATTTGCGTAAGCAGGTTCAGGTTCACGCTGCCGGTGAGTTCCGACACATCTTGGGATTTCGGGTCGGAGGGCTTGAAAGTGCCGATGCCGGTGCGCTCGCGTTCGGAGAACTTGATGCGCACGACGGGCACATCCTGAATGTTCTCGCCCCATTCGTGGCGCAGTTTCCACTGGCACACGGGGCAGAGGTCGCCCTCGATATGCACGCCGAACTGGCGTTTGAAGTCGGCGCGTAGCTCTTCGGGCACAAGATGCAGCGGCTCTTCGTGCATGGGGCAGTCCTTGATGGCGTAGACCGCGCCTTCCTCGGTGCGCGAGTAGCGTTCCAGCCCGCGTTTGAGCATCGTTACCAGCGTCGACTTACCGCCGCCGACGGGACCGACCAGCAGCAGGATACGCTTGCGCACATCGAGTCGTTTCGCGGCGGGCGCGAAATACTCTTCCACCAGCTGCTGGAGCGTGCGATCCATGCCAAACAACTCGGAGGTGAAAAACTTGTATTCGCGCGGCTGTCCCTCGCCGCGCTCCTCAACGCCCGCGCTGACAATCATATCGTAGACCCGGGCGTGCGCAAGGTTTGCCACTTTCGGGTTCTTCTGTACAATCTCCAGATAGTCCCGAAAGGTGCCTTCCCACATAATCTGTTTTTCCAGCCGTCGCTGCTCTTCAATCTGGCGCAAGAAGTCAGATGCGCTCATGCTCTTAGACCCCCTTGTATGTTCAACGGGCAGTCGGGTCGCGTGTTCCCGCGACGGGCGTTCAGTTCGCCTCATGCTTCACCCCATGCTGTAAGGATATTGGGTCGCCCCAACGACGCCATTTTAAGATTATCGGTTCGACGCGATTAGAATCGTAGGGGGTTCCGACCCGTGAAGGAAATATTCCATACACGCTGTAAAACCGCGTATACTTCTGAGGCGAGTGGTCCGAACGCCAATTCTGAAAGGATACTGCCCACTGCGGCAGGAGGGCTTTCCCGCCTATGCAATTATACTACGATTCGTGAAGGATTGGAGTTCCAGACGATAACGCATGGGCTATAATATACGCAGGAGGCATAACGATGGCATTAGCCGATGTGGAGACTCGCCGCATGGTGCTGCGCGAGATAAGCAAGCGTCATCTGGATACGTCGCGGCTGGACGTGCAGGTGTTTCATGGCGTGGTGTACTTGCGGGGCACGGTGAGCGGCATGCGTGGGCATGACATCGATCCGAAGGCGGAGATGGAGATTATCCGCCGCGTTCTGCGTCAGCGTCCCGGCATTCGCGACGTCGTGGTGGATGTGATCTTTCGTTAAGCGATGTGGCGTCGGCTGTGGGACGCGCTCTATCCGCCACGCTGTGTGGCGTGCGGGCAGTTTTGTGTGGAACCGTTCTGTTTGGAGTGCGTAGAGCGCGTCGCACCGATTTTGCCGCCGACCTGTCGCCGTTGCGGCGCGCCTTTGCGGGCGTTGGGCGATTGTCGCCGCTGCTTAGGACGGGATTTCGCGTTTGATGGGGCTGTGTGCGCAGGGCTGTACACGGGCAGTTTGCGCCGGGCGATTGTGAATCTGAAGTTTCGCCGCTGGCAGCGCGCCGCGGAGCCACTGGCGCAGCAACTTTGGCTGGTATTGCGCCGCCCGGAACATGCCGTCTGGCAGCAAATTGAGGGGATTATCCCTGTGCCCATCCATCCTGCGCGGCGCGCTCTGCGCGGATTCAATCAGGCGGAGCTGGTCGCCAAGCAGCTCGGTCGGCTCTCAGGCGTCCCCGTGCTCGCGGGCGCGCTCCGTCGCCGCCTCTACCGACGCCCGCAGGTGGGGCTGCGCCAAGCTGAGCGCATGCAAAATGTGCAGAATGCGTTCGAAGTCGTGCGCCCGGAACTGGTTCGCGGACGCGCCGTCGCCCTGCTGGACGATGTGTTCACGACGGGCAGCACGCTCGACGCCTGCGCTGGCGCGCTCAAATCGGCGGGGGCGGTCTTCGTCATCGCCCTCGCGCTCGCCCGCGACCTCAGCGAGGACGAACCGACTCTGTAAATAGATTTCGTCCGACGCCTCATAAACGCGCGCGCCAATCTGCAACTGCACTGTAATTGTGTGGAACCCTTCCGATTCTGGCAGTTGGCAGCCCAGCCACTCGCGCGGGGCTTGCCACTCACTCCACGCGCCGTCGCCGATGCGATAGCGCATTACCTGCGCTTCCCGTGCCCCGTGCACGTAGACGGCGACGCGCGGCGATTCCGTCGCGAAAGCGTCCAGGTTAATCACGACAGGATACACATGATGGCGTGCGCCCAGCAGTTGTGTCCATGCGGTTCGATAGCGGGCGGAATCGTTGGCAGTGAACCCCACGCCCAGTTCGCGATAGTCGGCGCTGAGCAGATTGGCGCGGTGAGGGGGACTCTGCAGCCACATTTCCAGCGCACGCTCGTAGCTCAGTTGCCCCGCGGCGAGGTTTTCACCCAGCCGATAATAAAAATAGCCCGCCGCGACCGCGCGATAGTCCGCGCGTCGTCCCTGTGCGTCCGCGTGCCGAATCTGCCCTGTTGCCAAAAGCGTCTCGGCATAGCTCTGGGCGGCGTCGCATAGCTGCTCATTTAGCTTCAGGGGGGGCAATCCTCGCACCACACGCGCCTCGTTTACAGCCACCGCGTAGTCGTGCAGCAACTTAAGCCGTGTCTCGATGGTGGCACGAGCAACGGCACATGCAACGCTCATTCCCAGCAGCGTCGTCCCTAACCAGCGCAGGATGGCTCTCTCCATAAGCATCCCTCCTTGAGGATTATGGGCATCGCCATAGAAAAACTCCACCTGAGAAGTACCTGTCCAAAAGCGCGTGAGACGACCGGGCTGCTTCCAAGTCACCTCTCACGCCAGCAAGCACTCCTATTATAGCCCAACTTGTTACTTATCTGATGTTCCTCGCCTTTGGCTCGGAATGACAGGCTCACTTCTGCCCGCAAGGCATTGTCGTTCCGAGTGGAGCGAGGAATCGTAGCGTGGGCGACCGTCAGGTATCATATGGGCGTTATGCTACGGACGGCGAGCCACCCTTGGATGACGCGCGTGCGCCCCGTCGCCAGTTATCCGATTCAGGGCGCGCAGGTGGAACTCTATGTGTTGCCCCATACGAGCCTGCATCGCGTCGCGGCAGACGCGCTCATCCTCGCTTGCGACGCCACGCTGCGCATGACGAAAGGGTTCCGCAAGCAGCTGCGCGACTACGCAGGGTTCGACCTGGTGGAGCAGGAGGCGGTCTCTTGTGCGCCTTTACCGCCGCAGGGCGTGGCGATGACAGGCGCAGGACGCACGAAGTTCAAACACATCCTCCATGCGAATCTGTTCGACGCGCAGTACACGACCGACTCCCGTTTGCAGCTGCAGGGCTTGCAAAACGCGCTCGCCGTCGCTGCGGAGCGGGGGATGCAGACCGTCGCGTTTGCAGACTATACGCTCGACCTGCGCCGCGCCGTCGCCGAAGAGACCGCTTGGACTATCGCTCAAGCCATCGCGCAACGCCCCGCTCATCTGCAGCGATTCAAGATTCTCTGCACGGACGCTGTCAACGGCTGGGTGTTCCAGCAGATTCTGGGCTGGTTGAGTCGGAACGGTTTTGAGCCGTACCGCGCGATGTACCGAGTGCGCCACACGATGTTGCACGCCGTACAGGACGACTGGCAAAAGACGCCGGCGCACGGATACTGGCGGTTCACGGAGCCGAGCCTGCGCCCCGACGACGCCTTGATCAAGCGCGGTGGACCGGTGCTGCAAACAAAAACGCGGGAACTTTCCCCGATTGCGCTCGGCGATGCGACGATTACGGCAGGCGGGGCACTGCCCTATCCGTTCGTTGTGCATCTTGCCGCGCTGGAGAGCGGGCGAGTCCCTTCAAAAGAGACGCTCGTCGCCGCCGTGCGCGCCGCGCTCTCGCTTTCGCATAACCAGTACCTCCGTACCCTCTTGATTCCTATACCCAGCCCTCTCAACGGTCTCTCGCACAACGAATTTGCCTATACAGTAGCCGAGACCATCAGCGATTACCTACACGAGGCAATCTCGCGAATCGAACGCTGCATCCTGCTGGGCGCGAATGAACAGGAGTTTCGCGCGTGGCAAGAAGCGGTGAACGCCCTCCGCGATGCGCTGAGCCTGCCGCCCCTGGAGATGACCGCTACCCTGTAATTTCTCCGTGCGCCTGCCGAAAATCCACATGGAATGCGTATCCTTGTGGTGGACGACGAGCCGATGGTGCAGCTGCTGCTGACGCAGGCGCTGGAGGATGAAGGGCACACGGTTGTGGTGGCGCCCAACGGCGCGGACGCGCTTGAGCGACTTGCCGAGCGCGACTATGACCTGCTGTTTACCGACATCCACATGCCCCGCCTGAGCGGTATCGACCTCATACGCACCGTCCGCCAGCGGAACACGCGCATCCCGATTGTGGTGATGGATAGTTACCCAGACGTTTTTACGGAGAGCGAAGTCGGCGCGGAGGCGTTCGCCCTGCTTGCGAAGCCGTTTGA
>JAOAES010000174.1 GCA_026416655.1 Fimbriimonadales bacterium | reverse complement strand
TCGGCGATAAGCTGCAATCCCGTGACCAGCCTGCCGTCCGCCAGCGCGAACGGCATCAGCCCCTTTGGTAAAACAACGCCTATAGGGTACAGGCGCGTGCCTAATCCCGCCATCGGCACGATGGCTTTACGCAGCATGGTTTCAGTAGACAGATTCCTCGCTGCGCTCGGAATGACAGGGCTTGCTCGGTCAGCTGCTTGTTATCCCGAGCGCAGCGAGGAATCTCGCTTCATACAAAGGGCGTTGCCCCCTGTACAGTTTTTTACTTGTTGTGTCCAGAGCAGCAGGACGCTTTCTCGGGAGTGGACACAACAGCGGTCGGGGTAGTTCCGTTGCCCTTCGCACCAACGATAATCGCGGCGGCGCCTGCGCCCAGCAGTGCCGCGAGAGCCAGTATCAGACCGAACTTATTCATAGGATGTGCCTCCTGTCTCATTATACCTCACTACAGTGCGCGATTCAAACTCTCCAGTGCGGCTTCGATAAACGGGCGGATGGCGCTCGCCCAGTCTACCGGGGCGCGCCCCACGACGGTGATCGACTTCTCGTTGAGCGACGGCGCGGAGAACACATAGGCGTCGGGCTGCTCCGCCGCGCGAATGGTAAGGAACGGCATCTCGATTTCGCGGGCGAAGTCGCACATCAGGCGGTCTTTCTCGGTCGTCTGCTCGTTGGAGACATGCGCGTTGTGCAGATTCAGGTTGATTGGCAGCAGCACTACGCCGTCGGGGTTGTAGTTGGAGCTGACCAGCAGCACCACATCGACGGCGGAGCGGGCAATCTGGGGCGGCATTTGCGCCCGGTAGCCCGTCACGAAGCCGAACGGCATCTGGTGGTGGCACTCGATCGGGAACTCAGGCAACAGCAGGTCGATTGCCTCGCGGAGCAGGCGTTCGTGAAAGCTCTGGATGAGCCGTCCCTGTGGGATGTAATGGCGCTCCACGCGCTCGTCGACCCATGCCAGCGGCGCGCGCAACGCCGCCCCCATCTGCGCGATAGAGCAGCTCATCTCCATCCGTATCCCCGCGTTCTCACTGTAGAAGTGGATGCCCGCCGGACCTTCGTACACCTCCAGCCACAGGATTTCGCAGTCGCGGTAGGACTGGCGCAACGCCTCGCTCAGTTGCGGCTCGGTCTCGATGGTCAGCAACGGTCGCTTCTCGCGGTCTTCGCGCAGGCAGAGCGCGCCGAAGCAGGGCTTGTTGAACTCCGGGACATACGCGCTCGGACGGTACAAGTTATGGAACAGGAACCGCCGCGCCGGGCGCAGCAACAGTTCATAACCTTCCCAGTTTTTTGCCAACTCTACTATATACTTGTTCACAGGGTTCGTTAATAGTCGGTTTGGCTGGTACATTCTACTACCTCCTCTATAAACAGGCGTTTACAGCGCACAAGGTCACCCTGCAACCAGTTCCAAGCCTTGCTTAAAAATACGCTGCGCACGCCGATAATTCCTGCAGGAGTGTACCATGTACGGCGTCAAACGGTTGGGCGAATGGCTCTTGCAGAAGGGGAAAATCACCCCTCAGCAATTAGAGGAAGCGTTGGCAACCCAACGCTTAACAGGCAAGAAGCTTGGAGAAACGCTGATCGAGCTGGGCTACATTACGCACGACGACTACTACGAGGCACAGGCGGAGCAGTGGGAATGCCCCTTTGAGCCGCTGCACAACGCCGTGATTGAACAGGCGCAGCGTCTCCGCCACTGGATAGGCGTCCAAGATGCCATGCGGTTCCTTGTTATCCCCTTGCGGGAAGAAGGCAATGCGCTCTGGATTACCGCCGCCGACCCGAACAATGTGGAGATGCTCGACATGCTGCGCCAGACGACGGGCAAGTTCATCAAGGTCGCCTTCAGTCCGCCGGAGCGTATTATGCAGGCGATTGCCCGCATCTATGGAGCGCACGAAGTCGCCCACCACGAAGCAGAAGAAGAGGTAGAGGTCGAAGAGGCGGATCTGGAATCTATCGAAGATGTCACCCAGCTGGAGCAGACCGTCCACCAGGCGCCCGTGATTCGGATGGTGAACGGCATCCTGCTGGAGGCGGTGGAGCGCGGCGCGAGCGACATCCATTTCGAACCGCTGGAGAACCGCCTGCAGGTACGCCTGCGTATCGACGGCGTGCTGTACGCTGTGCGCAATATCCCGCGCAGTCTGCAAGCCTCCGTGCTGGCGCGTGTGAAACTGATGGGCGACATGGACATCGCCGACCGCCGTCGCCCGCAGGATGGACGCTTTACCTTCAAATCGGGCGAGCGCAAGATCGACGCGCGTGTCTCTTCACTGCCCACCGTGTTCGGCGAGCGTGTCGTGGTGCGCCTGCTCAATCGCGAAAACGCGCTCAAAACGCTCAACCAGCTCGGCATGCCCCCACAGGTGGAGCAAGGGCTGATTCAGTTAGCCAGCAAGCCGTGGGGCATGATTTTGGTGACGGGCCCTACAGGCTCAGGTAAAAGCACGACTCTCTACGCGCTGCTGCAACAAATCAAGTCCGATCGGCGAAACATCCTGACCTGCGAAGACCCTGTGGAGTTCACGATTGAGGGCATCGGGCAGTCGCAGGTGAACGAGAAGGCAGGGCTGACTTTCGCGAGCCAGCTGCGGGCGATTCTGCGTCAGGACCCCGATGTGGTGCTGGTGGGGGAAATTCGCGATGCGGAAACCGCCGAGATTGCCTGCCGCGCCGCGATGACGGGACACCTCGTGCTGGCAACGCTGCACACCAACGATGCGACCAGCGCGCCCGCCCGCATGATCGACATG
>JAOAES010000052.1 GCA_026416655.1 Fimbriimonadales bacterium | reverse complement strand
GATGTAGGCGAGCTGGACGGCGACGCGCCGCCCGAAGTTGTCGTTCTCCACAAACTGGGAGGCAGCTTCCAGGCATTTGTTTATCGTGTGGAGGGGGATCGGCTCAAGCAGATAGGGGGAGACCTGAAGTTCGCTCAGTCGGGCTGGGCGCCCCATTGGTTATACGATCTGGACGGCGACGGCAGGATGGAACTGATTATTGCCAGTCTGCCTTCCTTCGAGGCGCGTTCAATCGACTGGCAAGTGTTCCGCTTTGAGGGCAGTGCGTTTCGTCTTGTTGCGTCTCACCGTCAGCGCGTGGAAGGGCGAGTGGGCAGCCCGCGCCCGCCGATAAAGCTTCGTAGTGCGCTCCTGTTGACGGTGGATTATCAGCCGCCTGCATTCCTTTTCGCGCGTGAGGGCGGTGACGCGACGCTTATCGCCACCCTGCCCGCCGGCGCGGACGCCCTTACCCCCGCCAACTGGCGCATGACCCGACTGGAGCGTCAAGTCCCTGTCTGGTCGGGCGATTACGACGGCGACGGCTCGGAAGAAGCCGTGCTGAGCGGGTACTTCAGGGAGAGCTACCTTGTGCAGGTTCGAGACGGCAGGCTGCGCGGCGCGAAACTCTCGGAGAACGCTGTCGTACAGGTGTTGCCTGCACGAATAGACGGCAAGCCGTGGCTGGTTGTCCTCTACGAGCGCGGTGGGGTTGAGCTGATTCGTGCGTTAGTGCCGTGATGGTGTTAGATAACCGTGGGGCAGGCGGCTGCCTGCCCCACGGGGAGGTGGAAGGAAGGTCGCGTTCAGTTGCGCGTTTCCAGGGGGAAGCCGTGTTCCTGCCAGGCAAGCACGCCGCCGGTGAGGTTATACAGATTGTGATAGCCCTTCGCCATCAGCGCGCTAATCGCGGTGCTGGAGCGGTCGCCGCCGAGGCAGTGGACTATCACGGGGCGGTCGTTCGGAATCTCGTGGATGCGTTGCAGCACGCGCCCGGCGTGGATGTGGATCGCGTTCGGGATATGTCCTTCTTTGTACTCCGACAGTCCGCGCACATCCACAATTGCCGCCTCGCCCGATTGCCACAGCTTGTATGCCTGTTCCGCCGTAACCTGTGGCACGGTCTCCAGCTCGCTCGGTGCGTAGCCCTCCAGCGACGGGATGTAGCCGATTACATTATCCAACCCGACTCGAATCAGCTGGCGCACGAGCGTCTCGATCTGCGATTCGGGCGCGAGCAGAATCAGCGGCTTGTCATAGGGCAGCAGCCAGCCCGCCCATGTGGAGAACATTCTGCCTGCGGGGATGTTGATTGCGCCCTTGATATGCCCGCCCGCGAAGGCGAACTTGTCGCGCGTGTCCACCAGTACCGCGCCTTCGTCGAGGGCTTTCTTGAACGCTTCGGGACTGAGCAGCGGCGGCTCAGGCAACTTGCCCAGAATCGGCATCCCGTCGCGGTTGAGCCGTTTCATCACCGCAAAATAGGTGGGGGCTTCGGGCTGGTCAGCGAGCAGGTCTTTCACGAAGGTCTCCTCGTCGTAGCGGGCGAGGGAGTTCGCCCACCAGGCGTGGCGACGCTCATAGCCCAGTGTGGAGGCGGGCAGCGCGCCCAACGCCTTGCCACATGCGGAACCTGCGCCGTGCCCGGGCCAGATTTGCAGATAGTCGGGCTGCTCGATGAACTTCACGAGGCTCTGATAGAGTCGGCGTGCGCCCGGCTCCGCCGTGCCCCTGATGCCCGCCGCCTCCTCCAGCAGGTCGGAGCGTCCCAAATCGCCCACGAACATGAAATCGCCCGTGATGGCGATAATCGGGTCTTGCTCTTCCTTGCCGTCATAGATGAGGAAGGTGATATGTTCGGGCGTGTGTCCAGGCGTATGCACCGCGCGCACGCGCACATTGCCGATAAACCACTCGTCGCCGTCTTTGAGCAGGCGGACCTTGAAGCCGTCCAGTCCCTTGTATTTCCAGTTCTCGTCGCCCTCATCAGAGAGGTAGAGCGTCGCGCCCGTGGCGTGCGCCAGTTCACGTGCGCCTGAAAGGAAGTCGGCGTGAATATGCGTCTCGCCGACCGCAACGATGTTCAGCTTGGTCTCTTGCGCCAGCTTCAGATAGACATCGATGTCGCGGCGGGGGTCAATCACCATCGCTTCCCCCGTGGCGGGGCATCCGAAAAAGTAGGACGCCTGCGCCAGACCGTCCTCATAGATTTGTCGGAATATCATCGTTGAGCCTCCTTCGGTTGGGGTATTTTCACAGAGAATGCGCCGCGCAAGTCGCCCAGTTGATAGCCTGTGGCTTTGTCGCTGGGGTAGCGTTCGCGTATCAGGCGGCGCACTTCGGGTTTGATTTGCGTGCCATGACACTCCAGGCAGAGCGGCATGGCGACCATAATCGGGCGCATGTAGCGGTAGACACGCTGTCCGCGCTCGGTGCGCCACTCGGCGACCTCTTGGAGGGGTTTACCTGCATTGTGGTCGCGCTCCCACTGCTGTAGCACCTGGCGTTCCCAGGCGTCGGGGGCGTTGCGCGGATTGCGGTTCTTGAGCGAGACGCGGCGTATTTGCACGCCCTGCTCGCGCCCGATTTGCTGCGTGAGCGACTGAGCGACCTGCGAGCAGACCTGCACGCCGCGCTCCGCGCCGCCCTGCTGATACTCCCGGTTCAGCCGTGCGAGCAGTTGCGTTAGCACGGCGTCCGAGGCGGCGCGGGCGCGCTGGAGCAGGGCGTCATCCTGCGCGCCCTGTCCGACGCTCATCGCCAGCAGCAGTCCCAACAGCCCTGTAAACAGTCCGAGTCGTTGCATAGCTCTAAACCGTGGCTTGGACAGTCCTGTCCCAGCGCAACTTGCTCACACGAGCGAGACGCTCGTGCCACCGTGGCTTGGGCGTCCCGCCCCAGCGCAACTTGCTCACACGAGCGAGACGCTCGTGCCACCGTGGCTTGGGCGTCCCGCCCAAGCACTATTTTCAGCGAGGTACGATGGCGTCCACGCCATCGATGTATGCTTGCATAATAGCCTTTCGGAGCGACGGCGAGGACGCCGTCGTACCTGCGCACGGGCGAGACGCCCGCGCCACGATTACGCCAAGCCCCTGAGCATCAGGTTCCAGTACATCCAAGGCAGCCCGTACTTCTTGAGCAGCCACATGTCGAACCGCTCTTTGCAGGTGTCGATAAACGGCACAGTCGGGGTGGGGGTGTTGCTGTAGTCGAACTCTGCCAACACCATGCGCCCGTAGGCGGTGACGAGCGGGCACGAGGTGTAGCCGTTGTAGCGTTTGTTCGGCTCCTTGCCGTTCATCACCTGTATCAGGTTGTTCACCAGCACGGGAGCTTGCTTGCGCACCGCCGCGCCTGTGCGGGAGGTAGGTAGTCCTGCCGCATCGCCCAGCGAGAACACATTACAATACACGGGGCTTTGCAGCGTGTAGATGTCCACATTCACGAAGCCGACCATCTGCCCGTCGGGGTGGGCAATCGGCGACTCGCGCACGAACTCTGGCGCGCGCTGAGGTGGTCCGATGTGGAGCATATCGAACTCGATCTCGCGCGTCTCGCCCGGCTTATCTTTCAGGGCAAACTTGGCGACTTTGCGCACCGGGTCTACCGCAATCAGCTCGTGCTTGGTCAACACCTCGATGCCGTAGCGGTCGCACACACCTTGTAGCACCGTGCAGAACTCCGGTACACCAAACAGCAGCCCGCCTGCCGTGGCGTAAATCACTTTCACGGGGCGTCCCATCATGCGGAAATAGTCAGCCGCCATGTAGGCTGTCTCTTATACACATCT
>JAOAES010000006.1 GCA_026416655.1 Fimbriimonadales bacterium | reverse complement strand
CGCTACGCGCGAGGAAATCGTAGCGTCGGCGTCCCCGCCGACGAAATTGATCCGACTGCGTAGCGTCAGCGTCCCGCCGACGAAATTGACCCGACTGTGTAGCGTCGGCGTCCCCGCCGACGGAATCAACCGTAAATCTTCTCCGGTTCAATCAGCACCGGTTCCACTTCCACCAGCGAGTCGGTCTGAGCCTCGCGATAAAAACAGCTTCGGTGCCCCGTGTGGCATGCGACGCCGACCTGCTCCACTTGGATTAGCACCGCGTCAGCATCGCAATCCACCAGCAACCGCTTTACGCGCTGCACATGCCCGCTGGTCTCGCCCTTGATCCAGAACTGCTGACGCGAGCGGCTCCAGTAGGTACATAATCCTGTCTCCACTGTGCGCCGCAGCGACTCGCGATTCATGTAGGCGAGCATCAGTACCTGTCCGTTCTCCGCGTCCTGGATAATCGCGGGAATCAGACCGTTTGCGTCATACTTGAGCGAGTCGATCCAGTCCACGTTAGTTCACCTGAATCTCGATTTTGGCGGTCGTGGGCGGGCGATTGCCGTGGGCGTCGGCAATCGTGAGGTATACCGTGTAGTTGCCGCGTTTGGGGAACCGCCGTCGCACAACGTTGCCCACGCCGTCCACTTGCGAAGGATCGTCAAAACTCCAGCGATACTCGACAGGCGTGCTGACGCCTTCCACCACGCCGAAGAAGACCAGCTCGTCGCCTGAGGCAATACTGAGTCGCGAGTGGCTGCGTGAGGTGAACACGGAGCCGAAGGCGTTCTGAACGGCTATGTAGCCCTGCATCGGGGCGGTCTCGGAGACGGTGCGGATTTCGCCGATGTAGAAGACGCCCGTCGTATCGCCGAACAGCCCGATTTTCGTAATCTGTCCGTTCGTCTCGCGTAGCCCTGCGATGGCGCTGAGCGGGAGGCTAATCGATTGCCAGCCCGATTCCTCAGTGCGCAGGTTCTGCAGGGGCAGGAGCGTTTCCGTGCGCTTGCCGTCGCTGGTTTCGAAAGCAAGGCGCAGTTCGCGCAGATTAGGTGCGGTTGACTGTCCTGCGCCTCCTGCTGCGGGTCCGCCGAAGCCACCAGGCGCTTGGGGACCGCCCCCTTCACCGCCGAAGCCGGGTCCCCCGCGTGGCGCACCTCCTTCACCGCCGAAGCCGGGCCCCCCGCGTGGCGCACCGCTCGCCCCGCCCGGCGCCGCAGCCCCGCCCGACGCGCCGCTCACACCGGGAAACCGCAGTGTGAACCGAATCACTTTGTCGGGCGCGTTCAGATCTGAGCGCAGGTCGCGAGGGCTATTGAACACAATCCAGCCCCCTGAGAGCATCCCGCGCGTTAGCACTTTGATGGAGCGGCTTCCCACAAAGGTTGTCTCCGCGCTGTCTTCGATAGTGCCCGAACCCCAGCTGCGTAGAGTGATACCTGAATCCGCAGCGGGCTGACCTGCATAGAGTGTCGCGTCTGCCGCCGCTGCGCCTATTAGCCCAACCGTCAGTGTGCTTGCCCAGATTAGATGTTTCATAGATATATCCCCGTAACACGGACAGTCCTGTCCGTGCGTTTTTTTGCTTGGGCGGGACGCCCAAGCCACACAGTTTATGCTTGGACACGCCTGTCCAAGCCACCTGTAGCACGGACAATCCTGTCCGTGCGTTTTTTTGCTTGGGCGGGACGCCCAAGCCACGCTTTTGCTTGGACACGCCTGTCCAAGCCACTGGGGGAAAATTCTACCTGATACGGTAGACTCCTGCCATGCGATTAGACGCGCAAGTGGGTGGCGAGAGTGCGCTGATCGAGCGTATCGCGCGGAAGGCTCAGGATTTCACGCCCCTCGAACAAATCGCTATCGTTCAGGGGATTGGGGATGATACCGCGGTGCTGCTTGCAGACGGTCAGACTCTGCTCTGGACGGCGGATATGCTGCTGGAGGGGGTTCATTTTCGCCTTGACTGGATAGACCCGCGCTCGCTGGGCTGGAAATCGCTGGCTGTGAATCTGAGTGACATCGCCGCGATGGGCGGTGCGCCTATCGGCGCCCTGCTTTCGATGGCGTTGCCTCCTAAGCGCACGGGCGAGTGGCTGGATGCTTTCGTCGAGGGCTTTGTAGAGTGTGCGCGCGCCTGCTCCACCGCTCTGCTGGGCGGGGACACGAACCGGTTCGAGCAAGTGGTGGTCGATGTATCGGTTCTTGGCGTGGTGTCGGGACGCCCGGTGTTGCGAAACGGTGCGCGGCAGGGCGACTGGATACTGGTCACGGGCGGGCTGGGCGGCTCAAAGGCGGGGCTGGAGGCGTTGCAGGCGGGCGAGACCGATAACATCGACCTGACGCCCCATTTCCGCCCTGTACCCCGCCTGCAAGCGGGCGCGCTCGCACGGGAACTGGGCGCAACGGCGATGATGGACCTCAGCGACGGACTCGCCGCAGACCTGCCGAAACTGCTTCGCGCCTCAGGAAGCGGGGCAGTTGTCTATCCTGCGCAGGTTCCGGTGCATCCGGTGGCGCGCCAGTGGGCGCAGGCGCACGGTTTAGACCCTGCGCTGTTCGCCATCGCAGGCGGCGAGGATTACGAACTCCTGATTACCGCGCCGCCGCCCAAGGCGGAGCGGATGCTGGAGCGAATTCCGAAACAGACCGGCACGGCGTTAAGCAAGATTGGTGAAGTAGTTGCCGAGCCTGAACTCTGGCTGGAATACCCCGACGGCAGGCGCGAGTCGTTCGAAATAGCGGGCTGGGACCATTTCACGGCTTGAAACCTGCCCGAAGCGTAGGGGAGGGAGCCTCTACCTGAACCTGTCGCGCCGCGTAGCGGGCGGCGTCCGTCAGGTGGGCAGGCGCGACGCCTAAACCGATCAAGCCCAGCGCGCATGCCAGCAAGCAAGCGACCATGGGCGCGGGCACGCGCCACGAAGCCGCCGCCTCACGAGGCTCCGCATAGAGGCTGAAGGTAAGGCGCAAATAGTATGCTGCGCCGACCACGCTCGTCAACGCCAGCACCAACGCTAGCAGAACTTGGTTCGCTTCTACCGCCGCGAAAAACAGATACCACTTGCCCCAGAACCCCGCCGTGGGGGGAATTCCCGCTAAGGAGAGCATCAGAATCGCCATCGTGTGGGCTGCGAACGGGCTGCGCCGATAGAGACCCTGCAACGCCTCGATGGTCGTTGTGTCGCCCGCGCGCGCCATCAAACTCAGCACGCCAAACGCGCCTACCGTCATCAGACTGTAGGCGACCAGATAGTAAATCATGCCCGCCACGCCTGTCGAGTTCGCGCTCGTTAGCCCCACCGTCAGATACCCTGCGTGCGCGATGCTGGAGTACGCCAGCATGCGCTTCGCGTCGCGCTGAACCAACGCGCCCACATTACCGACCACCATCGTCAGGAGACTGAGCCACCAGAGCAGGGGCGTCCAAAGCTCGCTCAGCGGCGCGACGCTGACCATCAGGCGTATCAGCACTCCGAAGGCGGCGACTTTCGCGACTGCCGACATGTAGGCGGTTGCAACCGTAGGCGCACCATGATAGACATCAGGCGTCCACGCATGGAACGGAACCAGCGACGCCTTGAAGCCCAGCCCAATCAGCAGCAGCACGATGCTTGCCGTCAGCAGCGCGCCGGCTGCCTCGCCTTGCGCTGCCCAAGACGCTTGAACAGCGCGTAAGTCAACGCTGCCCAGAGCGCCGTAGAGCAAAGCAATCCCGTAGAGCAGGAACGCCGACGCGAACGCACCCAGCAGAAAATATTTCAGGGCGGACTCTTCCGAACGCGCCTCCGTACGCGACAAGCCCGCTAACACATAGAGCGAAAGCGAAAGTGTCTCCAGCCCGATAAACATCACCATCAGGTTGGTGGTGGTCAGCATCGCCATCGCGCCGGCGGTGGCAAAAAGCAGAAGCGGATAAAACTCGCCGTAACGTAATCCCCGCGCCTGCAGGTAGTCTTCAGAAAATAGCATCGTCAACGCCGTTGCGCCCAGCACCGCCAGAACGAGAATCGCGCCCAGCGCGTCTGAGATGATCATCTCGCCAAAGGTGACGAGATTGCTCTGCCAGACCGCAATTTGAAAATAGGCGGAAAGGGCTAACCCCAGCAGACCAATAACGACAAGTGGCGCGCGCTGCGAGCGTGGTAGAAACAACTCCACAATCAGGGTGACCAACGCCGTGCAGACGACCACGCCGATTGGCGCCAGCGCGCTCCAAGTGATTTCGGGCTTGACAAACGCTTCCATGCGCCCCATAGTATACCTTTTCCCCCAATTGCCTGTCGGAAATTGCAGGAGAGTCGGTGGAGGCGAGGTATAATAAAGCCAAATTCCTTTAGCCCTGATTTTACCGGAAGGAGGGAAGGCGTTGTTGCGCCCTGACGCTCTCTCACAAGAATCGCTTTGTTCCGTCGTTGGCAGGGTACGGCTATGCGATACTTACTGTGTGGGCTTCTGGCAGGGATACTATGTGCAGGAACTGCCCAACCTGCGCGCACGCCTGATGGGATGCTTTGGGCAGGCACGACCTTTTCGCTCAGGGCAGTTGCCACAATCGGTAATCAGCCCGTTTACTTGTCTAACGCCGCCAACGTGTCCGTTGGCGCGGTCATCCAGTGGCGCGTTGCTTACGAGACGCCGCCGGCTCAGACGATTCCGGGTTCCGAGGGCTGGTTCACGCTGCTATTGACCAATCGCAGTAATGCGGTTGACGCCCTGAACATACGAACGAAATCCTACGAAAGCAGCGACGCGAGTCCATGGAACTTTGCGATGTTCGAGCAGCGTGAGGACGGCTCTGGCTTCAGCGACGGCAACTCCTTGAGCGAGCAAACCTCGCCTCTGATGCCCGGAGAGACTCGCCGCCTGTTCGTGCGAGCGAACCCACCGGGCGACCGCAATACGGACGGAGCGTTTCTGAACTGGTTCGCATACTCTCAACGCGCCCCGTCTGTGCTGTTTGAGCGCGACTTCGCTGTGGGCGTTGAAGCTACTCGCTGGGCGCACACCTCGACGACCACCCCCGCTAATCACCAGGTTATCGGGGAGCCGCTCCTGCTCCAGGGAAGGCTCTATTGGCTTACATGGGATGGACAAACTTTGCGGTTGTACCGCACCATCAATCCTCTGAGCGCGAGCGTCACTTTCTCGAACAATGTAAGTCTGGAGGCGCGTATCAGCGCGCCCGCGCCGTCCCCGAATATGGTGGTGGTGGGCGACCGCTGGTATTTCTTTACTCAATCGGGACGCCTGATGTTTTTCCTCCTTTCACAAGCGCAGGGAGGCGTGACCATCGCAGCGCAACCGATTGCGCTGCCTGAAGGTGTCGTGCCCGATTTGAACCTACCGCTGATTCGTGTGGGCGACTCCCTCTGCTTTGTTGACCGCCAGAATCGTCTCTGGCTTGCCTATCCAACGACATACCGCTTCACGTTGGTTCCGTCTTTCTCGACTCAACCGATTACCGCGTTGAGCCTGCTCTACGCGAACTTTTTTGCGGTGGGGCGCAGCGATGGACAGATTGATGTTTACATGGATTCCGTCCCGGTGGGGCAGGGGCTGCGCGTTCCCAGCGCAACGAGCCAGCCCGTTCGGTTTATCGGTTCTCACGGTTCCGTGTTGATAGCGGTTGCAGGGAACACGCTGGGGGTTTACCGTCCCGATACTGCCAAGTGGCTCTGGTGGTACACGCTGGACAGCTCCGTAGTTGCGCCGCCCGTTTGCGATGCGAGATTGCAAACCTGCTATGCGCTTACTGCCAGCGGACAGCTTTACGGTTTCAATCTTTGGCGCGGCGTTCTGCTCCCTCTCTATCCCCAGCCCTTGTTCGCCGAGAATGCGGTGGCGCGTGCCGCGCTGAGCTGCGTCACTCGCGCGGACCGCGACGTTCCCTATCTTTACTTGCAGGCGCAACTTTCGGACGGCTCCGTGCGCACGCTGTTCATTACGGCTTCAAACCCCCTGAACCGTTTCGTGAACACGGAAATTCCCGCGGGTTCGACGATTGGCGCACGGTGGCTATTTACAGACACGTCTGCGCAAGGGCTGGCGATTAACTGGGTGTCGTCGGGCGCGGGCAGCGACCGTTTGCGCGGCGCGTTTTACGGATTCCGCTTGCGATAGGTACAATACGCCCTGATGTGGGCTATCGAAACGCGCAACCTGCGCAAAGTGTTTCGACCGCTGCTCGGCGGCAAGCCGATTGTGGCGGTCGATAACCTTAATCTGCACGTGCCCCCGGGAACTGTGTTCGGCTTTCTGGGTCCGAACGGCGCGGGCAAAACGACCACGATCCAGATACTTATCGGCAATGTGTATCCGACGGCGGGCGAGGCATTCGTGCTGGGACACCGTGCGGGGGCGATTGCCGCGAAGCGCAGACTGGGCTTCCTGCCCGAAAAGTTCCAGTTCCACGACTTCCTGACCGCCGAGGAGTTCCTGCGCATGCATGGGCGACTCGCGAAAATGGACGGCGCGACCCTGCAGAAGCGCATCGACGAAACGCTGGAGCTGGTGGGGCTTGCCGAGCGGCGCAAAAGCAAAATCCGCGAGTTCTCCAAGGGGATGCAGCAGCGGATTGGACTGGCGCAGGCGATTATTCATGACCCTGACCTGGTCATACTCGATGAGCCAACCTCTGCGCTAGACCCACTGGGACGGCGGCGCGTACGCGAAGTCGTGCAGTACCTCAAAGAACGCGGGAAGACGGTCTTTTTGAACTCCCACCTGCTGTCGGAGGTGGAGCGCAGCTGCGACGAGGTGGCGATTATCAACAAGGGGCGTGTCATCAAGCAGGGCGCGCTGGATGAGCTGTTGGTGAACCGCTCGGTGGTGAGCATCGAGCTGAAGCGTGTGGAGCCGCGCGTGCTGGAAGCCATTGGGAAAGTCGCGCAGAAGGTGCATCCCGTCGACGAGCGCAGAATAACCGCTGAGGTTGCGCATGAAGACGACGTGCCTGAACTGGCGCGGGCGATTGTGGAATCGGGCGGCGCGCTGATGGGGCTACAAGCGCACCGCGAGACTTTGGAAGACCTCTTTATTCAGGCGGTGGAGGGCGAAGGCAAGTAGCGATGGGCGTGATTATAGCGTTGACACTTAAAGAGGCAATCCGCCGACGGGCGTTTCTGGGCACACTGATTATTCTGGTCGCCCTGTATGGGCTGAGCTTCCTGCCCCGCGCGTTCAAGGAAGCGTTCGGCGGCAGCGAACGGCAGTTCGAACTGGGCGTGAACCTCGCCGTGCTGTTCGGCGTGGACATCATCAAGTTCTTTTCAGCGGTGCTGGCGATCCTGCTCTGTGCGGGCGCGATTACCGCCGAAATCGAACGGGGCTATCTGGCGGCGATTCTGCCCCGCCCACTCCATCGATGGGAGCTTTACCTGGGCAAGTGGCTCGGTGTGATGCTGTTCAGCGCGGTGAACGCCACCCTCTGGACGGCGATGCTTTGGGCTTCGGTGGCAATTCAAGGTGAGCCGCGCGTGGAGATGTGGCGCGCCTTGCCCTACGTGCTGCTCTATCCCGCCTTATACGGCACGCTCGCGCTCGCGCTCTCCAGCTTTCTGGGCGCTTCGATCGCCTCGATGTTCACGGTTGCGGCAGGTGCGTTCGCCTATTTCTCAGACCACTTTCTGCGACCGATTGCCGCGTTCTTCGATGTGAAGTTGCTTCAGCAGATTGTGTGGCTCTCGGAATGGACGCTGCCGATGGCGACTCTGAAACGGCTCGTCCAGGCGCAGGTGGACGCTATTCTGCCGCCCGGCATGGACGACGCTCCACCGTGGGGGTCGGAAGCGGTGTTGCGCTTCCTCAAGCCTGAATTGCAATCGCTGGATGTCATCTACGTGGGCATCTATATCGCAGCGGCGCTACTCGTTGGGCTGGTTATTTTCTGGCGGCGCGATGTGCAGTAGCGTGGGGATTGCGCAAACAGGAGTCCGTGAGATGGGGGCGAACCCAATTACAGGAGGCAACCGTTATGAAACGCGCTATCACGATTGACGACCTGTTCCGTATCAAGCTGTTAGGCAGTCCGCAGATTGCGCCCGACGGCAGTCAGGTGGTGTTCGTTTATAAGTGGATCGACACGGAGAAAAACAAATACTTTTCCAACCTCTGGCGTGTGCGCGTCGGCGCGGAGGCGCAGCCGTTCACCTACGGCGAGTGGAGTGACTCGCAACCCCGCTGGTCACCCGACGGCAAACAGGTTGCGTTCATCAGCAACCGTCAGAAGCCGAAAAGCCAGATTTACGTAATCCCTGTCGACGGAGGCGAGGCGCGTCCGATTACGAATCTGGAAGAAGGTAGCATCGCCGAGTTCGCGTGGTCGCCCGACGGGAGCAAAATCGCGTTTATTTATCGCGAAACCGCCCCTGAATGGCGCGAGTCTGCCCGCAAGGAGAGTCAGGAGAAGGGCTTCTCGAACCCGCCGCGCATCATCCGTCGCGCCTACTGGCGACTCGACGGCGACGGCGCGTTCGTCGACCAGCGCTACCACCTGTATGTGGTGGATGTGAAAACGGGCGAGACCAGGCAACTCACTGCTGACCCTGAGTTCAACGAATCCAGTCCCGCGTGGTCGCCCTGCGGCAACTACATCGCCTTCATCAGCAACCGCCACCCCGACCCCGATAACCATCCGGGCTACGACGCCATCTGGATAGTGCCCGCCGACGGGGGCGAGCTGCGCAAGGTGGACGCGCCCGACGGTCCCAAATATGCCCTGCGCTGGTCGCCCGACGGCAAATACCTCGCCTACATCGGCAACCCGGACCCTGAAGACTCCTACCCGCGCAACGACCATGTGTGGCGCGTGTCGGTAGACGGCGGCGACGCGGTAGACCTTATTGAACATCTGGACAACACCGTCGGCGTGGGCACGCTGACCGATGTGCGCGAGTTCGGCGGCGGCGCGCCTCTTATTTGGAGCGCGGATAGCCAGCATCTGTATTTCCTGGTCAGCGAGCGCGGCGGTGTGTATCCCTATCGTGTGAAGGTGGACGGCACGCACCTCGACAAACTACTGGACGGCGACTTTGAGGTCGCTGACATAAGCCTGTCGCAGGACGAGCATCGGCTCGCGCTGCTCAAGGGCGACGCCACGCACCCCCACGAGGTGTTTCTGGCGGAGCGCACGGGCAACACGCTGAACCTGACGCAGCTCACGCGCTTCAACCAGCCCCTGCTGGACGAGGTGGAGATTGT
>JAOAES010000001.1 GCA_026416655.1 Fimbriimonadales bacterium | reverse complement strand
CTGCGCTCGGATACCGTGACGAAGCCCACGCCGTCGATGCGCCGCGCGATGGCGGAGGTGGAGGTCGGCGACGATGTGCTGGGCGACGACCCAACAGTGCAACACCTTGAAGAGGTCGCCGCCCAGCGCGTGGGCAAAGAGGCGGGGCTGTTTGTGCCCAGCGGTGTGATGGCGAACCTCGTGAGCCTGATGACGCTCACCGGGCGCAACGAGGAGGTGATTCTGGGCGACCAGTCGCACCTATACACTGCCGAAGTGGGCGGGCTGGGCATTTTCGGGAATGTGTTTCTGCATGTGCTGCCCAACCTGCCCGATGGCACGATTCCTCTGGAGAGGCTGCGTGGCGCAATTCGAAACGCCGTGTACACCCCCAAAACGCGCGTGATTAGCCTGGAGAACACGCACAACCGCTGCAGTGGGGCGGTACTGCCGATGGACTACATCCAGCAGGTCGCTGCGCTGGCGCAGGAGCGGGGCGTGTGTCTGCATCTGGACGGCGCGCGGATTTTCAACGCCGCGATTGCGCTGGGCGTGGACGCCGCCGACATCGCCCAGCCGTTCGAAGTGGTCAACTTCTGCTTCTCGAAGGGGCTGGGCGCGCCGGTTGGCTCGATCGTGTGCGGGAGCAAGGCGTTTATTCAAGAGGCACGGCGTACACGGCGCATGCTGGGCGGGGGAATGCGTCAGGCGGGCGTGCTGGCAGCGGCTGCGCTCGTCGCCCTGAACGAGATGGTGGATCGCCTCGCCGAAGACCACGAAAACGCGCGGATTCTGGCGGAAGGGCTGGCAAACATCGACGGGATTCAGATCGATCCCGCCCGCGTGCAAACGAACATCGTGATTTTTGAGGTGGATCCTGCGACGGGCTGGACGAGCGAGCGGCTGTTGCAAGCATTGAAAGAGCAGGGCGTGCTGCTCTCGCTTTCGGGAACGCGCCTGCGGGCTGTAACGCACTACGGGATCACGCGCGCCGATATTGACCACGCGCTGAACGTGATACAGCAGACTCTTGACAATCGTCCTTAGCGGAGTCACTCACATGCCGCGCGCACGGCGTCCAACGCACGCTGAACGCCCACCGTGGGCACGACGCCGCAGCCCGGCGCAGGGCGAATGCGCCACTCATCGCCCTCGCGCGCTATCTCGATCCAGAAATGCTGCGTCAGGTCGTCTTCTACCACCACCACGCGCGTCATCGCAATCTGGCGTGCGGGGTCGTAGCGCGTCTCCTTGAACACCACATGAACCGCTTCGCTGATTTCGGCGGGTTGAAAGCGCGTCGGGTCAAACCGCTGCACGCGATAGGTCTCCATAGGTACATCCTCCAGTTGTGGGATGGTGCAGTGTTGCGCCTTGTGCAAGGTCAGCTCATAAAAGCGTGTCTGCCCCTCCGCCAGCCATTTCTGCTCGTACTTTGTATTCACCTGCGGGGGCACGGTGCGAGCGAACGCCGTGAACCCCGTGTCGGTGAGGTTGCTCAGCACCCATTGGAAATATTCTGCGTGGTCGGTCAGCAAATAGAACTCACCGCCGTCAAGCAGCCGGCTATTGATGAGTTGGAGTTGGCGCTGGTCGAACAGGCGATGTTTGTGGTGGTGCTTTTTGGGCCAAGGGCAGGGGAACAGGGAGTAGACTCGCGTGAGGCTTTGCAGCGGGACAACGCGCCACAGGATCGGGCGCACATCGCCCAGCAACACCCGCACATTCGTTAGCCCGGTGTTGGCGATTTTGCGCAGGGCGCGCTGCACGCCTTCCCACTCCAGCTCGACGCCCACGAAGTCGCGCTCAGGATGCTGCTGCGCCCGCGCGACGAGATAGTCGCCACTGCCGAACCCGATTTCCAGTTCCACAGGCGCAACCCGCCCAAACAGCTGCGCCCAGTTCAAGGGACGCACTGCCTCGCGCCACAGAACTAACGGTCGCAACGAACGATAATACGCACGCACCGACTAAATTAAACCCCCCTGAACCGCTTTGAGGGCGGCTTCTGTGCGCGAGTTCACCTGTAGCTTGAACAGGATGTTGGAGATGTAGTTCTTGACCGTCTTCTCGGTCAGGAACAGCTGCTGGGCGATTTCCTTGTTGCGTTTGCCCTCCGCCAGCAGGCGCAGCACTTCAGTTTCACGCGCGGTGAGTTCGCACAGCAAGTCGGGGGCTTTTTCGACAGCAGCGCGCATGCGTTGAAACTCCTGGATTACGCGCTTGGCGACAGCGGGATGAAGCAGCGACTCGCCACGCGCCGCTGCGTGGATGCCCTCGATAATCTCATGCGCGGGGCTATCCTTGAGCAAGTAGCCAATCGCGCCCGCTTTAATCGCCTCGAATACGTGCTGGTCGTCGCCGAAAATCGTCCAGATGACGATTTGCACGTTCGGCAAGGCGCGTTTGATGCGGCGCGTCGCCTCGATGCCATCCATGCGCGGCATCTGAATGTCCATCAGGATTACCTGGGGTTCGAACTGCATCGCCAGTTGCACGGCTTGCTCCCCGTCGCTGGCGACGCCCAGCAGGTCGATACTCTCCTCGTGGAGCGCCAGATCTCGAAACGATTCCCGCAAGCGCGGGTCGTCTTCCGCCAGAATGGTTCTTACGACTTCCATAGCTCCCCCCGTATCGGTACGCGGACATGTACTGTTGTACCCTGTCCGGGCGCGCTTTTGAGGGCAATTTCTCCTCCCAGAGTGTGAATCCTGTCGCGCATGCTACTCAACCCTACCCCTTCCAGCACCGTTTCGGGATCGAAGCCGTTTCCGTCGTCGGCGACGCGCGCTTCGAGCCAGTCGCCATCGACGCGGCACTCCACATACAGGTTCTGTGGGTTGCCCGCGTGTTTCATTACGTTGCTCAGCGCCTCCTGAACAACGCGCGTGAGCATGAGCGATTGGAGGGGCGTCAGTTCGGGCATCGTTTCGGGGCATTCGCAGTGTAGTTGGGCGCCGAGCCGTTGCGCCACGCGCTCGGCGGACTGCTTGATGAACGCCCGCATGTCGGTCGTTTCGGGGGCGCGCAGCTGCTGGATGGTCTGGCGCGTTTCGTCCAGCGCAGTGCGCAAGATGTCAACTTGTTCCTGCAGGGCGTCGTGAAGGTTGCTGTTCGGGTTTCGCCCCGCGCTGCGCTGGAGCGACTCCAACCCGCGAATCGCGCTGACCAGATGATGCCCTAAGCCGTCGTGGAATTCGCGCGCAATACGCTCCCGTTCCTGCGCAAGTTCATACTGTTCGCGCAGCTCCGCCAGCTCCAAACGGTGTTCGGCATGGCTGCGATAAACCTGGTGTATCAGCCACGCGACGAGGCTCAGCACCGCGACACGGTACCAGAAGTCGTTCCAGTGTTCTGGGGGGAGCGGCGCACTCGCGAAGCCATAACCGATCGCGGTGAAAGCCAGCGCAAGGAGCAGTCCGCGCGTACTCATCACCGCCGCTTCGGAGACCAACAACGCGAAATAAAGCAGCCAGACCTGGCTCTGAAACCCTCCCGTAAGACCTACTCCCAGCGTGATGAGCAGCAAATCAAGCACCACCAGCGGCAGGGTCATCTGATATATCCTGTGCGGACTTTTTAGCCCCACCACGGTGCGCAAAGTCACGGACACAACAGCCAGCCCTATCAGAGCCGCCAAGAGCGGCCACGCAAGGGTGAACTTGTCGGTGAGTTTCTGGATGACTGCCCAGACAACCGTTGCGCCGACAATCGCCCACACAGGCAGGTTCACGCGCGTGAACCGCCGATATTCTGGCAACGCCGCCATGCCTGCCTCCTACTATGACGGAGTAAACCCCGCTTCTTCTATCAGGTGTTTCAGTTGCTCTGCCTGCACGCGCTCTGCGTCGAACACCACCCGCACCGCTTTCTGCAGCAGGTCCACCTCCACTAAGCGCACGCCATCGACATCCTCCAGGGCGCGGTGAATCGAACGCACGCAACCTTCACACTCAATATCGGGGGTCTTCCACACCTTTTCCTGCAGATTCATACAGGGCAATTATACCGCACTCACATAATAAGTGCTATGTTCCATGCCACTGGGTAGGCGCAGGCGTAGACGAAAATCCGCTTCGATGCCGAGCGCAACGCCGACAGGGTGGTCGGACAGGTCTTGAACCCGATAGGCGCGCCCCGCACTGCAGTCGCGCGCTTGCCAGTGTGTAAAGACTTGCAAGGGGGAGGTGTGCCAAAGGTGAAGCGTGTGGAGCAGGTTCTGGTAAATTGATTCGATAAGCTGGGCGCGTTCAGGTTGGGGGATGTTGCCCTCACCCCCAACCCCTCTTTCCCAGCGTGGGAGAGGGGCGTCCGTTGCCCCCTCTTCCACGCCGGGAAAGAGGGGCGCAGGGGGGTGAGGGCAAACCGCCTGCCATACCGAAACGGCAATCCGCTCCAGCTCAGGTGGGAATTCCCGCTGCCCTAAGTTTATGCCAATCCCCACGATGGCGACGCCCTCCACAATCTCCGTCAATAGGCCGCCGAGCTTGCGCCCGTGTATCATCAGGTCGTTGGGATACTTGAGCTGCACAGGGGGCAAGTCGGGGTAGTGCGCTTCCAGCGACTGGGCTGCTGCCAGCGCAGCGAACAGCCCCACAAGTCCGGCAGGTTCTGGCAAGCGCGCGTCCCACAGAATGAGTGAGACCAGCAGGCTTTGTCGGGGCGTGTCGTGCCAATGCGCGCCCTGTCTGCCGCGTCCTGCCGTCTGATGGTCGGCGCAGACGGCGTCCCATTGGCGGTCGCCGCGCTCCACCAGCTCCCGTGCCCGTCGTTGCGTGCTGTCGATGGTTTCGTAAAACTCGATACGCATTGTTTCTATCGCACACGCACACCCACTGCCTGTAGCCACGCTTGGGCAATCAGTGTATTGCCTGCTTCGGATGGGTGTACGCCATCGGGCGCCCAGAACGCCGGCTCACGCTTTTTGCTCACGGCAGTGAAACGCTTGTCCAAATCCACCAGCGTTGCGCCGAACTCACGCGACAGGGCACGCACCACTCGTATCTTGGGGTCTAAATCCTCGCGCCAAGTCTCCCGGTCGGGTGGGGTGTGCAGTACAAAGGGGGTCATCAGCAATATCTGGGCTTTCGTGCGTTCGCGCGTGAGCTGGAGCAGGGCGCGATAGTCCCGCTCGAACGCCTCTGTTGAAGTCGGGTCGTTGGAGTCGTAGCGCCGCCATGTGTCATTAATGCCGATTAAAATCGAGACGACGTCGGGTTTCAGGTCGATGCAGTCCGTTTGCCAGCGTGCGAGCAGGTCGCGAATGCGATTCCCGCTAATCCCGCGATTGGCAAAGCGTAATCGCTTCTCGGGATAAAGCGCGTTGAGCCAGTTAGCCACGATGCGGGGATAGCCCCAGCCAAGGTGGTCTGGATTCGCCCGTTCGCGCCCACCATCGGTAATGCTATCGCCTTGAAATAGAATCAGGTTACTCTCTTTGAGCTGGAGTGGCATAGGGATTATTATGACATGCTTTCATCGCGGGGCGACAGGGGCACAGCGGAGGCGACTTCCCAACAGGTCGCATGGAAGCCTTCCCGCCGTTGTCAAAAAAGCGGAACTTTCGCCGATATACATGGTATCTTAACTACGGGGGCTGAACACCGTGGAAAACGGCAAACAGGGCTACTGGTTATCGACCGACTCGTGGGATTTGCACCGTCGAGCCGAGAAAGATCGGCTACGCCACAACGAGAAGGTCAAAGAGGTCATCAAGCAGAATCTCGGCGAGATTATTGGGCAGCAAGACATCATCACCGCCGAAGATGGCAAAATTGTGAAGATCCCGATTCGCGGGCTGGAACTGCCCCATATTCGCTACGACCCGCACGGTAAAAAGGGCGTAGGGCAGGGACCGGGCGGTAGTCAGCCGGGCGACGTGATTGGACGCTCTGGGCAGCCTGGTCAGGGCGCGGGCAAACAGGCAGGCACAGAACCCGGCGTCGACTTCTACGAGGCGGAGTTCACCATCGAGGAACTCGTGCAGATGGTGTTCGAAGACCTGCACCTCCCCAATCTGCGTGAGAAGGGCACCAAGGATATTTTGGCAGACCAGATACGCTTCGATACGCTCGCACGACGGGGACCGCAGTCGAACATCGACAAGAAGCGCACGCTCATCAACGCTTGGAAGCGCAACGCGGCGGAGGGCAACCCCGGCTGGGAGATTCGCGAGGAAGACAAACGATTCAAGAGTTGGGAGATTGTGCCTGAAAAGCAGCGCAACGCGGTGGTGGTCGCAATGCGCGACGTTTCGGGCAGTATGGGCGAGTTCGAGGCGTACATCGCGCGCAGTTTCTACTACTGGATGACGCGCTTTTTGCGCACCAAGTACACCGCTACCGAAATCGTGTTCATCACTTGTCACACGGAAGCGAAGGAGGTGGACGAACACACCTTCTTCTCGGCGGGGGATTCGGGCGGCACGCGCCTGTCGGCGGCGTATAAACTCGCGCTGGAGATTATCGAGAAGCGCTACAACCCGCGCGAGTGGAACATCTACCCGTTCATGTTCTCCGACGGCTACAACTGGGGCGACCACGAGGTGGTGGAGTATATGCGCAAGCTGGTGGAGTATTCGAACCTCGTGGGCTACGGTGAAATTGCCAACGATTTGTGGGGCAGCTCAGGTGGGCTTGCGCCGTTGGGGCAGTCGCTTACGGAAGCGTTCGCAGACGACCCGCGCGTAGTGATTGTCAAAATCACCTCCAAAGAGGACGTATGGCCCGCGCTGAAGCGGTTCTTCAGCAAACATCCCGAAGTAGCGGCGGCAGGGTGGTAAGTGTTTTCTGTTCACTGCGGGTTGCGGGGTACCGCTCTGCCCCCTTGATATTTAGCCACGCTAAAGGGTATATTTATGGAAAATGGCGACCGCTACTGCTGTTGAGGAACCGATGCGCCGGCAGACCCGCGCGAAACCGACCGTATTGATTGTGGGCAACCCGAATGTGGGCAAGAGCGTGCTGTTCCATAAACTCACAGGACGCTATGTGACGGTTTCGAACTATCCGGGCACAACAGTTGAAATCAGCCGCGGGCTGATGCGCTATCGTGGACGCGAATTCGTGATTATCGACTCGCCGGGCATGTATTCGCTCACGCCGATTACGGACGAGGAGCGCGTGGCGAGGCGTATCTTGCTGCGCGACCGCCCCGATTTGGTGCTGCACGTCATCGACGCCAAGAACCTTGCACGGATGTTGCCGTTGACGGTGCAGTTGATGGAGACGGGCGCGCCTGTAGTCGTCGTGTTGAATATGATGGACGAGCTGGAACGCGCCGGGTTGAGCATCGAGGTCGACGCGCTGGCGCAGCAGCTCGGCGCGCCGGTGTTGCCGACGGTCTGCCTGTCGGGGCAGGGCGTCGATGCCGTGAAGGAGTTAATTTATGAGCGTCTCGCCGCCATCCACGCCGACCTACCCGCCCGCGATTGAACACGCCGTCGCCCACATCGGCGAGCTGTTGCGCGGCGACTACCCGCTCAGCCCCCGCACCATCGCGCTGCTACTGCTACAGGACGACCCCGAAATCTGGGACGAGGTGCAGGCGCAGGAGAGCGCGTCCACGCTGGAGCGCATCCGCACGCTCAAAAAGGAACTCGAAGCGGCGGGCGAAACGCCCCTCGCATGGCAGATCGAGCATCAACGCCAGCTGTGGAGCCAGCAAATCGCGGCGCAGGTCACGCAGGCGACCCGCCCCCCACGCCCGCAAACCGTCGCTGACTGGATAGGTTGGCTCTGCATGAACCCCTGGACCGGGTTCCCCATCCTCGCGCTCGTGCTTTACTTCGGGCTGTATCAGTTCGTGGGGGTGTTCGGCGCGGGAACCGTCGTCGGGCTGATTGAAGAGAACCTGTTCGGCGAGTATATCAACCCCTTCGTGGAGAACCTCGTGCGCTCGGTCGTACCATGGCGGGCGATTCAGGAGCTGCTGGTGGGCGAATTCGGGGTCTGGCCGCTGGGCGTGCCCTATGCAATCGCCCTGATCCTGCCGATAGTAACCTTCTTCTTTCTGGTGTTCGCGCTGCTGGAGGATACGGGCTACTTGCCGCGCCTGGCGATGCTGATCGACCGCGCGTTCAAGGCGTTGGGGCTGAACGGGCGCGCCGTGATTCCGATTGTGCTGGGCTTCGGGTGCGACACGATGGCGACGGTGGTTACGCGCGTACTGGAGACCCGCCGCGAACGCGTCATCACGACGCTGCTGCTAACGCTCACCATCCCCTGTTCGGCGCAGCTGGGCGTGGTGCTGGCGTTGCTGGCGGCGTATCCGCTGGGGCTGGCGCTCTGGGCGGGGGTGATTGCGCTGGTGTTTCTGGTCTCAGGCTGGCTGGCGGCACAGGTGTTGCCCGGACGCGCCACGCCGTTCTATATGGAGATCCCCCCCATGCGCCTGCCGAGCCTGTCGAACGTGTTGCTCAAGACGCTGGCGCGGCTGCAGTGGTATTTCTTGGAGGTGCTGCCCCTGTTCCTGATTGCGAGCGTGCTTATCTGGGTGGGACAGCTGACGGGGCTGTTTGACCTTGCGCTGCGCGTTTTGACTCCGTTGGCGCAGTTGCTGAACCTGCCTGCGCAGACGAGCGTGGCGTTCCTGTTCGGCTTCTTCCGCCGCGACTACGGCGCAGCGGGGCTATACGACCTGCACGAGAAGGGCTTACTCACCGGCAACGACATGCTGATTACGGCGGTGGTGTTGACGCTGTTCGTGCCCTGTGTGGCGCAGTTTCTGATTACGATTAAGGAGCGGGGCTGGAAGACCGCGCTGGCGATGTTCGGTATAGCGATGACCGTCGCATTCGGCGTGGGGTTCGCGTTGAGCCGACTGCTGAGCGCGTTGGGGGTGCAGGTCGGATGAGGTGCAGTTTTTGCGGGCATGAACTGACGCAGGAGGGCGTCGAGAAAGCCTGTCGAGGCTGCGCGGCGTTTGGCGGCTGCCGACTGGTGAAGTGCCCGCGTTGTGGGTACGAGCAACCGCAGGAGCCGAGATGGATCCGAAACTTAGTGGACTGGGCGCGGCGGAAGCGGCAGGGGAGAGCGCAGGACGCGCCCTCCCGCTGACGCAGCTGCCGACAGGCGCACAGGCGCGCATCGTACGGGTCGTCCATGACCACGATGGGCACTGGCGCAAGTTGAGCGCGCTGGGCGTCGTGCCCGGCGCAACGCTCTACTTACAACAACGGTTCCCGACCTATGCCATTCGAATCGGGCTGTCCACTATCGCTGTGGACACGCTACTGGCGAGCCTGATTTACGTCGAACCCCTCTAACCACGTGGCTTGGACAGTCTTGTCCAAGCACGCTCTTTCTGCGTTTTCTGTGGCACGGACAAGACTGTCCGTGCTACTGCGTGGCTTGGACAGTCTTGTGGCACGGACAAGATTGTCCGTGCTACGATTACCAGACCTCATCGAGCGCGTCGCGCAGCAGGCTGTAAGCCCCCACGATGCAGGCGACAGCAAGAGCCAGGGCTACGGCAGAAACCATCGATTCACCTCCCCTTCTGGGTTGCTGACTCGATTATGCCGTTCCTAAGCCGCTGGCTTTATGGTGAAGTTGCGGGATTTATAAAATTCGTCAGCGGGACGCTGACGCTACGAACGAACCCTGCGTAGCGTCGGCGTCCCCGCCGACGGTATTTAGTCCCACTTCTCCCACAAATCGGGGCGTTGCGTGCGCGTGTATTCCACGGAGGAGCAGAAGGTGTTGTTATTGCGCTCGCACTCGCGCTCAGGTAGCCCGTACAGTGCCTCGAAGGGAGTGGCTTTTGTGTGTCCGTCGGCATAGGTCACGGTGACCTGCCCCTGGTGTCGCCCGTGCGGACGCTGATGGAACCCGGGCGGGAATCCCGGCACGGTGCTGAAGCCGTAATGCTGCCACTCCGTGCGCATAAACGGCGAGTGAACCACATTCATGTGAAATCCGAACTGGTCGTACAGAGGTCGGCTGCCCGTACCCGACGGCACGCCGTCCATCACCATCACATGGCTTGCGGGCGTGGAGAGCTGCGCGAGCGTCTTGCTGGGCGGGAAGACCTGCCGTGGGAAGGAGCAACCTGCCGAGAACCCCATCGGCGAGGGATACGCCGCGCCGTAGCCGATGCGTCCCTCACAGAGCAACCGACGCCCTGTCGCCGAACTCGGATCCGAAAGCGGCTTCGCGTTCGGACAGCGGGAATAGAGGTTGTCCTTCGAATACGGCTGGAGCCAGTAGAGGTAGCCAATGGAGGGGCAGCTTGTATAACCGCCGCCACAGAAGCCCGGTGGGGGAATCAACTGGTTCTCCGCAAGCGGGAAAGTCTCGTCATAATCCTGTACATACATCATCGCGGCGATGCCGATCTGCTTGTTCTGGCTCAGACACTGCGTTTGACGCGCCTTCTCGCGCGCCTGTGCGAATACAGGGAACAGAATCGCCGCCAGAATCGCAATAATCGCTATCACAACGAGCAACTCAATCAGGGTAAAACCGCGTCGTTCCGTCATCGTCGATCACCACTGCGATTATACCTTAGATTTATAAGGTATACACTCCCCCTTACCCTGACGAGCGGCGTTCCTTCCTACGAATCGGGCACGGTGGTATGACAGTATCATTGCTGTCGGGTGCGTGCAGTGTCCTGCCCACGCCGAGAGGAACTCTCCCCCGCCAAATCGGGTATTATAGTATGCGTAGCAAGCAACTTGACATTACTACACTCAACTTGGAGGGAACGCTATGCGATTTGACAAACTGACGATTAAGGCGCAGGAAGCAGTGCAGGAGGCGCAACGGCTCTCGGAGCAGTATCGGCATCCTGCTATCGATAACGAGCATCTCCTGCTTGCGCTTCTGAAACAGGAGGGGGGCGTTGTGCCGTCGCTGCTGCAGAAACTCGGCGTGATGCCCCGCACGATTGAGACCGCCATCGAGCAAGATTTGGCGCGCCGCCCGCAGGTGTCGGGCGCGTCTACCGTTGGGGCGCAAATTACTCAGCGGCTGAAAGCGACTTTTGATACGGCGTTCGATGAGGCGATGCGCCTCAAGGATGAGTATGTCAGCACGGAACACCTGCTGCTCGGCTTAGCCGCCGACACTTCGGGCGAGGCGGGGCGCGCCCTGCGCATGCACGGCGTCTCGCGCGACGCGATTCTCAAGGCGCTGCAAGAGATCCGCGGCGGGCAACGCATTACTGACCAGAACCCTGAAGAGAAGTATCAGGCTCTGGAGAAGTACGGGCGCGACCTGACCTTGCTCGCACGGCAGGGCAAGCTGGATCCCGTCATCGGGCGCGATGAGGAGATTCGGCGCGTGATTCATGTGCTGTCGCGCCGCACGAAAAATAACCCCGTGCTGATTGGCGAGCCGGGCGTCGGCAAGACCGCCATCGTGGAGGGCTTGGCGCAGCGCATCGCGACGGGCGATGTGCCCGACACCCTCAAAGACAAGCGCGTCGTGCAGCTGGACCTGGGCGCGCTGATTGCGGGCGCGAAGTATCGCGGCGAGTTCGAGGAACGCCTGAAAGCCGTGCTGAAGGAAGTCACCAGCGCAGAGGGGCAGATTATTCTGTTTATCGACGAGATTCACACACTGGTCGGCGCAGGCGCGGCGGAAGGCGCGATGGATGCCGCGAACATGCTCAAACCCCTGCTCGCGCGGGGCGAACTGCGCACTATCGGCGCGACCACCCTCGATGAGTACCGCAAGCACATCGAGAAAGACCCCGCGCTGGAGCGACGCTTCCAGCCCGTGTATGTCGGCGAGCCCAGCGTGGAGGATACTATCGCCATCCTGCGTGGGCTGAAGGAACGCTATGAAGTCCATCACGGCGTGCGTATTAGCGACAGTGCAATCGTGGCGGCAGCGAAACTCTCCTACCGCTACATCACCGACCGATTCTTGCCCGATAAGGCGATTGACCTCATCGACGAAGCAGCCGCCAAACTGCGCATGGAGATCGACTCCATGCCCACCGAGATTGACGAGATTGACCGCCGTATCCGTCAGCTGGAGATTGAGCGCGAGGCGTTGCGCCGTGAGGAAGAGAACCCCCAAGCGAAGGAACAAATCGCCCGACTGGAGCGCGAACTCGCCGCGCTGAACGAAGAGAAGAGCCGCCTCGTCGCCCACTGGCAGCGCGAGAAGGAACTGATTACGCAAATCCGCGACACGAAAGAGCGCATCGAACAGACCAAGTTCGAGGAGCAGCAAGCGGAACGCGCCGGCGACTTCGCGCGCGCCGCCGAACTGCGCTACGGCGTGCTGCTCGAACTCCAAAAGCAACTGCAACACCTGCAAGAGCAACTCGCCGAAGTGCAAAAAGAGATGCAGCTGCTCAAAGAGGAGGTGGACGCCGACGACATCGCCGAAGTGGTCGCCAAGTGGACGGGCATCCCCGTGCAGCGACTGAAAGAGACCGAGAGCGAGAAACTGCTGCACATCGAGGAACGCCTGCACCAGCGC
>JAOAES010000332.1 GCA_026416655.1 Fimbriimonadales bacterium | reverse complement strand
AGATGTGTATAAGAGACAGAGGAGTACCCGTTCGTGAGCGAGGAAACCTACGAGCGCAAACGCCGTCGGCATGGCGAGGTGTCGCTGGAGACGGGCTACGGCGTCGACCGAGACCAACCCCCCGACATGAGCGAACTCCTGCTGCCCCTGATAGAGGCTTGCGAGTACCTCACCACGCGCGAACAATACATCCTGCGTCGGATGCTGGAGGGCGCGACGCAAGAAGAAATCGGGCGCGAATACGGGATTACGAAGCAGGCGGTTAGCAAAACCTATCGCAAGGCGGTGGCGAAAGTCCAGCTCCGTGTGCAACTCACGCCCTACGACGACATCGGGGAAGTGTATCGCGAGCTGGTTTCGCGTGGGGGCAACCCGTCGGACGGTAGGAATCTCGAATAAAGCACGGTACAGAAAAATGCCTACCGTGAGGCGACACGGCAGGCAGGTGCTACTGTCGGTACTGGCGACAGCAGCGGAGTGATTATACCGCTCGTTCCAGCCCGCTTTAGCCCTCTTTCAGCAACGCCGTCATTCAGGGAGCCTGTCCCTACAACAGGCAGGAGGAAACAGCGATGCGACACGATTCAAGAGCGCAGGCCCCACAGGTCTCGCAGAGGCGTTCGAGGGGCGACTTGAACTCATCTTGCGCCCCCGTAGCTCAGTGGATAGAGCGCAGGCCTCCGGAGCCTGGTGCGCAGGTTCGATTCCTGCCGGGGGCGCCAGATGAGTGTGGAGGGGCGCAGACCCCCGTGCCCCGTGCGCACACCTCCCCACAAGGAGTGCGGGCCCGCGCTGGCGGACGCGATTGGGGAGTACCTCCTCTATGTTGGGGCGCAAACCCGTATCGGCGCACTGATTGAACGAACCTCCCCTCTCTCACCTTGACATTCTCTCCAGTCCGCTGGGGTATTATTATATGCAGGTACAATGCGAACGGAACTGACCTCGTCCGATCGGATGCGTCAGGTGTTGAAGGGGCATATCGACCACGAGGGGGTGCAAACCCTGCTGGAAGCGGCGGCGGCGTGCGACGAGGCGCAACAGTGCCTTGCCGATGAAGATTACGAAACCGCGCTGGAAATCGCGTTGCCGTTAGTGCTCCTGCAGACTCCCGTTGTGGCGAATCGCGCGAAGGAGACCGCTATCGCGGCGCTGGATGAACTGATGGAACGCGCGCTCGCCGCCGGTCAGCCTCAGCGCGCCCTGCAGTATATCGAGCAGTGGCTGCGTATCGAACCCAAAGGATTTTTCCCGCTACTGCGTCGCGCGGAAATCCTCCAACATGAATTCGGCGACCTGCACGAAGCTTGGACAGCGTACCTGCAGGTGCTGCGCCACTATCCCGACAGCATCGAGGCGTTTCTGGGGCTGGCGCAACTCGCGCTGGCGGAAGGCAACCCCGAGCGTGCCTACCCCTACCTCCTGCGAGCCTGGCAGTCGCTCGCGCGCTCCACTTGGGCATACACGCCAAGCGCACGCACCATGCAATCGGTATTCGAAGACCTGTACGATATTACGGCGGGCATGCTCCACTGGCTTGGTTCCGCGGATGAAGCGCGGGAACTCACGGAGAAAGCGCTCGCTTTGCTCGGCGACTCGGAAATCCTCAAGGAGCGCATGCAGATCATCGAGGACTCTGGCGACTGACGCGCCGGACGCGCGCCTCATCGGGGGGAGATCGCCATCGGACTCTCCCCCATCAGGTACACTTCTAACCGCGATGGTTATCGGCGTTCCGAAGGAGATTAAGCCCGACGAGTATCGCGTGGCGATGACGCCGTCGGGAGTGGAGATTTTGACGCATCACGGACATACCGTGCTGGTGGAGCGCGGCGCAGGCGACGGCACTGGTATCCCTGACCGCGAATACGAGGCGGCGGGCGCCAAGCTGGTGGATCAGGCAACCGTCTGGCGCGACGCCGAGATGATTGTAAAAGTGAAAGAGCCGCTGCCCAGCGAGTACCCCCTCATCCGCCCCAATCAGGTGCTGTTCACCTTTTTCCACTTCGCAGCGAGCGAGGAGCTAACCCGCGCGATGGTCAAGAGCGGGGCGGTCTGCATCGCCTACGAGACGATTCAGACTCCGGACGGCGCACACCCCATTCTGTTGCCGATGAGCGAGATTGCGGGGCGCATGGCGGTTCAGGTTGGCGCGTGGTGTCTGGAGCGTCCGATGGGGGGGCGCGGCGTGCTGCTGGCGGGCGCGCCCGGGGTGCTGCCGGGCACGGTCGTCGTGATTGGCGCGGGCGTGGTCGGTGCGAACGCGGCGCGCATCGCAGCCGGCTTCGGCGCGCGCGTGCTAATCCTGGACATCAACGTTGCCCGCCTGCGCACCTTAGAAGAGACCCTGCCCGCAAACGTGGATACGCTCTACTCGAACCCCGCGAATTTGCGCGAAGCAACGCGACAGGCAGACCTGATTGTCGGCGCGATTTATGTCACAGGTGGGCGTACCCCCATCCTCATCAAGCGCGAGATGCTCTCGACCCTTAAGCCCGGCGCAGTGCTGGTGGACGTCTCAGTCGACCAGGGTGGGCTGGCTGAAACGATTCGCCCGACCACGCACCGCGAGCCGACCTATGTGGTAGACGGCGTCGTCCATTACGCCGTCAGCAACATGCCCGGCGCCGTGGCACGCACCTCTACCTACGCGCTGACAAACATCACCACGCCCTATGTGCTGCGTCTGGCGGAACACGGCTGGCAGGAGGCGTGTCGTCAGGACTCCGCGCTCCGGCTCGGACTGAACATCGTGCAGGGCAAGGTCACCCTGCAGCCCATCGCGGAGCAGTTCGGATACGAGTTCATCCCCCCTGAGCAGACGCTGTGAGCGTGAGCAGGTACACTCTTAGCCGATGAGCGCGTTCATCAATCTGGCGTACCTGCTGGCGGCGGTGCTGTTCATTCTGGGGCTGAAAGGGCTGTCGCATCCGCGCACGGCGGTGCGGGGCAACCAGCTGGGCGCGGCGGGCATGCTGATTGCCATCGTCGCCACACTGCTGGACAGGCAGATACTGAGCTTCGAGTGGATTCTGCTGGGGCTGGTGGTAGGAGCACTGGTTGGCGCGGTGATGGCGTTGCGCGTCGCGATGACAGCGATGCCGCAGATGGTGGCAATCCTGAACGGTTTTGGCGGCGCGGCGTCCGCGCTGGTGGCGGGGGCGAACCTCGTGGAGAGCGCGCTGCCCGATGCCCAGCTCCCTGCGCCTCTGTTGCAGTTCACGATTGCCGCCGCCGCGTCGGGCATCATCGGCGCAGTGACCTTCTGGGGAAGCCTCGTCGCCTTCGCCAAACTGCAGGGAATCATCAGCGAAAACCCCTTGCAGATTAGCTTTCTCCACTACATCAACGGCATACTGCTGCTGGGAGCGATTGGGCTGGGGGTACTACTGACGCTGAACCCGTCCGCACTGGGCTACTACTGGATGTTGCTGATTGTGGCGTCGCTGGTGGGGTTGCTGCTGGTCATCCCGATTGGCGGGGCGGATATGCCTGTCGTGATTGCGCTGCTCAACTCCTATTCGGGGCTGGCAGCCGCCGCGACGGGGTTCGTGCTGAACAATAACTCGCTCATCATCACTGGGTCGCTGGTCGGCGCGTCGGGCGTAATCCTGACCACCATTATGTGCCGGGCGATGAACCGCTCGCTGCGCAATGTGCTGTTTGGGGTGTGGGTCCCTTCAGAAGCGGGCCCCAAAGCGGAAGATGTGTACGCAGGTAAGGTAAAAGCCGCCTCGCCCGAGGATGTGGCGATGCTGCTGGAAGGCGCACGCTATGTGGTAATTGTGCCCGGCTACGGGATGGCGGTGGCGCAGGCACAGCACGCGGTGCGCGACCTGATGCAGATATTAGAAAAACAGGGTACGCTTGTCGAGTTCGCCATCCACCCCGTCGCAGGGCGCATGCCAGGACATATGAACGTGCTGCTTGCCGAAGCCGACGTGCCCTACGACCGCCTCAAAGAGATGGACGAGATTAACCCGCGCTTCGAGCAGGTGGATGTCGCAATCGTGATTGGCGCGAATGATGTGGTGAACCCGCTCGCCCGCACCGACCCGAACAGCCCAATTGCGGGCATGCCGATTCTGGATGTGGATAAGGCGCGCAGCGTGGTGGTCATCAAGCGCAGCCTCAGCCCCGGCTTCGCCGGAATCCCGAACCCGCTCTTCGCAGCAGACAATACCCTGATGCTCTTTGCCGATGCCCGCGAGGGTGTCCAGCAGATTATCGGCGCGCTGAAGGGAAAATGAGGCGTAGCCCGCGCCAGAGCATTTCAGAACTCCCACTCCAGCGGAATCCCCTGACGGCGCAACAGCGACTGATACTCGGTGAGCAGCGTAGGGGCTTCGTAGACATGGTGGGGTTCTGTATCTCGCAACGAACAGAACGCCGCAAGTAGCCCCGCCGACTCGCCGATGTTCCACTCCACCGGATGCAGCCGATAACAGCCGTTTGTGATATGCGTCGTGCCGATGTTCTTACAGGCAGGGAGCAAGTTCCGCAGGCGCACGGGGATCAGCGCGCCCAACGGGATCTGGAACGGCAGCGTCTCGATATCGATATAGTTGTCGCCGCCTGTGCTGGGGTGCAGGTCGATTCGATAGTGTCCCACGCCTACGCTATCGGGGAACCGCTCCGCATGGACTTCACCTGGGCGGCATAGTGCGCTCACATGCTGCTCCAGCACAGTAAATCGCGCCTTGATGCGCCGCGACTCGCGCACATAGACCTGCTGCGCCATTTTGTGATAGGGGGAGTCGTCCGTGCCCGTGATGTCGGGGCGCAGGTGCAAGCCGGGATAGCCCATCCCGCCGTCAGGGCGCGGTGCTTCGGTCTGCAGCCAGTAGAGCAGGCATTCCGAGAGTGCCCGTGCGGCAGAAAGGTGCGAGGTGTGGGCGCCGGGGATCGCGCGATTGGGAATGCCGTAGGCGGAGGGCACTGCGTCTGGATCAGGCGAGTGATACCGGTGAGGGTCTTCCGGCTCCGCGCCGGCAGGCGGATACAGTGGCCCCAGAAAGTAGTCGTTCTGGGGCCAGTTCACGATGGTTACAGGGTGCGGTGCAAGTTCGGATGGGTAGAGATGGGGATCGATCACCTGCCGATAGCGGAACATCGCGGGCGTGCCGTCCTCCCCGAACAGGCTCAGGCGGCGCGGCTCAAGGGTTATTGGGTTCACATCGATCCAGCTCAAAAAGGGCGCGTGCCAGAACGGGGGTTGAAACGTTTTCCAGAAGTCGTAGCCGCTCGGTTTGCTGCTCACATAGTCGCCATGAGGGTCATATCCCATCGCGAAGCACCATGTGAACGCCTGCATGTTAGCAGGTTGCGGTTCAGGCTTGGCGTGCGGCTCGCCTGTCTCCCAATGCGATTCTGCGCCCGTGACATACTCCATTTTCGCCATCGGTAGCAGCTCGCCCGTGTCGGTGGCATCCAGAATGTAGCGCGCCTCCACATAGAGCGAGGCGGGATGGTCAGCGTAGTGGAACAACGCGCCACGCACGCGGTCGCCATCTAAGTCCAGCGCGTGCAGAATGAGCCGCTCCACTGTCAGGTCGCCGCGCATCTGGGGATACATTAACATCGATTCCAACACGGTTTTGGCGATACGCGGCTCACAGCAGAGCGCACTAACCCAACCTCCGCCAGGGTTCAACTGCGGTTCGGCGCGGGCGGCGTCCGTGAGCGGATAATAGCGACGGTAAAAGTCGCGTATCGCATCGCGCAACTGACGATAGCGGCGCGTGCATCCCTGCGTTTCAATCCAGCGATGCTCATCGGGGGGAACCGCCTGCGCTGTGAGTTGCCCGCCAATCCACTGCTCAGGCTCTACCGCCAGCAGCGTCTTCACGCCCAGCGAGGCGCATGCCATCGCCGCTGCACAGCCGCCCAGACTGCCCCCGA
>JAOAES010000300.1 GCA_026416655.1 Fimbriimonadales bacterium | reverse complement strand
GATACTGGAGCGGCTGACCAAGAGTTGGCTCGCGGCGGTGGCGACGGGCTTTGTGCTGGTCTATTTAGGATTCCGCGAGCCGAATACCCTGCTGATTTGCACGCTGATAGCCTTCACCGCCTTCGCGAATGCGGGGGCAATCTGGCGACGCTGGCGGACCTCGCGCCTCACGCTGGGCGGGTTCATCACGCATCTGGGGCTTGCGGTCGCGATTCTGGGGCTGATCCTCTCCTACGGTTATGAGCGCAAAGAGCGCGTGGTGATTATGCAGGGGCAGGACACCTTCGCGATGGGCTATAAGTGGCGCTATCTGGGGATGACGGGCAACGAGAAGTTCCCGGGCGACCCGCTTGCCGATAAGTTCAACCGTGTACGCATCGAAATCGCCTCGCACGAGGAGAAGTTTATTGTGGAGCCGCGCTTCTACCAAGACCAGCGACGCGAGACAGGCAACAATGTGGTGTGGCCCGCGATTATCCGCTGGTGGGATCACGATCTGTATGTGTCGTTCTTCGCGCCGCCGCAGGTGGACGCCAGCCCGCTGACCCTTGCCCTGCACGAGAAAGAGAAGGGCACGGTAGACAAATACACCATCGAGTTTCTGGGCTTCCAGACAGGCGGCGCGATGGGGCAGGAGGGCTTCCGCGCGATTGCCAAAGCCCGCGTGAGCCATCCCGATTGGAAAGAACCCGTAGTGGTGGAGCCGTTCCGCATCATCACGGGCGGCGGCGTCGTGCCGATTCCTGTGCCGTTGCCCGACGGCGCGCAGATTCTGGTAGGGCAGATGGATGTGAACCGTCGCCTGGTGCAGTTCCAGCTGGTGATGGTGCCCGGCAAGCCCGAAACTGCGCCCCGCTGGGTGATTCCGCTGGAGGTGTACTATAAGCCGTTCACGATCCTGGTGTGGCTGGGTCCGCCGTTGACGCTGATTGGCGGGCTGCTGGCGACTTTGCGTCGGACACGCGAGGTCAAATACGGTGCGGCGCGGGCGAATGTGGAGCCGTTCCCTGCGCCCAAGCCTCAGGCGGTCAAGCCGCGCGGGCGCAAACCCCGCCGCGTGAAAGAGCCGGCAATCGCACACTCGGAACAAGTGCAGGGCTGAGCCGCAGCGCTTTCGGTACAATTCTTTTCGCATGGCGCGCGAAATTCTCACGGAAGGCGTCGTACTGCGCCGCTGGCATGCAGGCGAATACGACAAGTGGATTAGCTTTCTAACCCCTGAGCATGGCAAAGTGCGCCTGCGGGTACGAGGGGCGCGTAAGCCAAAGAGCAAGATGGGGATGCTTACTGAGCCACTCAACTTGCTCAAGGCGCGGGTGATTGAAGGGCGCGCCCAGAAGCTTATCGCGCAACCGCAACTAATCCGCAGCTATGTGTCCCTGCGCACTGATTTGGAGCGTCTGAGCGTCGCGCTCGCGCTGTGCGAGACGCTCGACCGCTGGCTGCCCGAAGAACATGCAGAGCCAGAAGCCTACGCGACGCTGATTGTCGCGCTGGAGGCGTTGGAGGCGGGTGTTCCCGGAGAGCAGGCGGCGGCGTGGGCACTATGGCGCTGGCTGGCAGTGCTGGGGTACTGTCCCGATTTGAGGCGGTGTGGGAGGTGCGGCGCAAGCTTTGAACTCGTCGGCGGGGACGCCGACGCTACGCCCAGCGTGCGCGTAGCGTCGGCGTCTCCGCCGACGAGCGTCATACTCATCCCCGCCGAGGGCGTCCTGTTGTGCCCGCGCTGCGCCCGCTCGCGCGAGGGGATAGAACTCGCCCCCGATGCCCTGAGTTTACTTCAGCAATGGGCACAGGGCGAGAGCCTGCGTTTAGGCTCTCGCCCTGAAGCGTATCGGAGCCTGATGCGCGCCGCGTTGCGCTATGCGGAATGCACCCTGGAGTCGCCTGTGCGCTGGCTGGAGTTCTGGGAGCGTCTGAACACCCTGCGTGAGAACGGGTAAAGCAGCCCCAACCCGACACCCAAAACCAACATACTGTTTGGCTCGGGAATAGGCTCGGAATCACCACGCGGAATAAAGAGCGCGACCACAGGCAGCAGGGGAAGCCAGCTGAAGTTGTTTCGGTAGATGGGGGGAAGGTCGGTGGGGGTGGACGCCACGGGCGTCAGCGCAGGCGGCGCTTCTGGATCCGGCGCGGACTCCGGGAGCGTTTCCACCAGCGTCTCCGTCGGCAGCACATCCGCCGCGACGACCTCCTCGATAGGGGGGGCTGGCGTCTCCACCAGTTCAATCACGGGTGACTGAGGCGCATCGACCGACTCGGCAAAAATCGGCTTCGGGACAGCAACCGTGGCAAGCTCCAAGGGAACTTGCGCCTGAGGCGTCGGAATAGACGCTGCGGGCGTGAGCGGGTTGCCGCAGTTCGCCTTCAGAATCGGCTTGCCTGTGTTCTTCTCGACAAAAACGGGCGTTCCCTTGGGCAGGGTGCGGCGCACCACCATCAGGCGGTCGTCCGGGGGCGAATAGTAGACATTGAAAGTCTGCGCCCGCTCCAGGCGCGTCAGGCGCAGGTTCTTTTCCACATACTCTGCAAACTCCCACGCGCTCCGCTTGAAGTGACGGGCATAGCGCTGCGCCACGATGGGTTCCGTCCGAATCTGATTCGCCAAATCGCGCGCGCTGGACACCGGGCGTATCAGGTAGCTGTTGCGCGGCACGACCGCAATCGACTCCACTGCCAACGCCGTGGCTGCCAGCCAAAACGCAAAAACTGCGCAGATAACGCTTCGCATCAGACTCCTCCTCTCGATATTTCCACTTGTGGGGGCGAAACCACAAGTCTCAACACTAAGACGTAGGCAGGGGTATCCGTGTTCCTGCCGCTGGTATTAGTTTACCCGATTCATCCTGAGATTCTCCTTTGCATCCGATTTTCGACGCTCCTGGCGTCGGAGGAACGAGTTGCCCCTGAAATTGGCTCTTGCAGTGACAGGAACCGAGAGACAAAACGGTGTATAGTGCAGGATACCGCGCGGGGCGGTACAAATTCTTTCAAAAGGAAACGGAGGTAAGCCGATGAGTGGCTGGCT
>JAOAES010000265.1 GCA_026416655.1 Fimbriimonadales bacterium | reverse complement strand
GACGGCAACATCCACGCCAGCGAGGTCTCGCCCTCCAGCGCGTGCCTGTACCTGATTCATCGGCTCACGAGCGAGTACGGCAAGCACGACAAAATCACGCGCTGTCTGGACACGCGCACGTTCTATATCTGCCCGCGCGTGAACCCCGACGGCGCGGAGTGGGCGCTCGCCGATAAGCCCAAAATCATCCGCTCCAGCACACGCCCGTATCCTTACGATGAAGACCCCATCGGCGGTTTGGTAACCGAAGACATCGACGGCGACGGGCGAATGCTGATGATGCGTATCCCCGACCCGAACGGCAACTGGAAGAAACACCCCGACGAGCCACGCCTGATGATTCGGCGCGACCCCGACGAGGAAGGCGGCGAATACTACCGCATCCTGCCGGAAGGCAGGTTCGAGGAGCCGTTCGATCCCGCGATCCTGACCATCCAGCCGAAAAAAGAGGGCTTAGACCTGAACCGCAACTTCCCCAGCAACTGGCGACAAGAGTATGAACAGCACGGCGCAGGTCCCTACCCCACCTCCGAACCTGAGGTGCGCGCGATTGTGGACTTCATCGCCAAGCACCCCAACATCACAGGCGGAGTCACCTTCCACACCTGGAGCGGCGTGCTACTGCGCCCCTACAGCCATCAGCCTGATGACGCCTTCCCCGCCGAAGACCTGTGGACCTACCAGAAAATCGGCGCGAAAGGCACCGAAATCACGGGCTACCCGAACATCTCCGTGTACCACGACTTCAAGTACCACCCCAAAGAGTACATTTCGGGCGTGTTCGACGACTGGATGTACGACCACATGGGCGTGTTCGCATGGACGGTGGAGATCTGGAGTCCGCAGCGTCAGGCAGGCATCACCGAGTACAAGTTCATCGACTGGTATCGCGAACACCCTGTAGAGGACGACCTAAAACTGCTCAAGTGGAGCGACGAGGTTCTGGGCGGCAGGGGCTATGTGGATTGGTACGCGTTCGAACACCCGCAGCTGGGCAAGGTGGAGCTGGGGGGCTGGAACGCGCTCTATGCGTGGCGCAACCCGCCGCCTGAGTTTCTGGAAAAGGAGGTCGCGCTGTTCCCCGACTGGCTGGTGTGGCATCTGCTGATTTCGCCCAAGCTGGAGGTATACGAGGCGAAAGCAGAACCGCTGAGCGACGGCGTGTACAAGGTGCGCCTCGTGGTGCAGAACACGGGCTGGCTGCCCACCTATATCACCAAAAAAGCGCTGGAGAAGAAGGTGGTGCGAGGCGTGATTGCGGAGATTGAGCTGCCCGCAGGCGCAAGCCTGCGCTCGGGCAAGCCGCGCGAGGAGCTGGGGCAGCTGGAAGGGCGCGCCTACAAACCCAGCGCGGCGAATGTGTGGAACGCCGACCCCACCGACGACCGCGCCAAAGTAGAGTGGGTGGTGCATGCGCCCAGCGGCGGAACCGTGCGCCTCACCGCCAAGCACGAGCGGGCAGGCGTCGTCCGCACGGAGCTGAAACTGGAATAACCCATCAACGCGAATAAATTCGCACCCACACAACTGTAAACCCCGCTGCGCGGGTTTATGAACCCCGCGTAGGCGGGGTTTTTCGATTGCGTGGGCGCGAATTTATTCGCTCAGAGACTGACGCAGGCGTGTTCCGAATTCATGGAAACTTCAAGCGGTACTTGACATACACGCTCTCAGGGAAGAACTTAGTAGCTTGGGTTAGAAAACCTCATGCCGTCGGTATCTTCGCCAGCGACATCGATTAAGGCGTCAAACTCGCAAAATGCCTATCTCGCCCTTGACATTTTCCAAAAATCGATATATAATAGAGACAGCGGGAGGCAGTCGCAGTCTAAGCATTAGGGTAGGGAGGTACTCTCCACCTCAGCGCATCGCTGAGCCGCTTCCCTTTCCCGCATGACGCAGCCGCGCTTCTCCCGCAAGGGCAAATTTCCCTGAATTCGGGGGAATTTGCCCCCAATTCCGACCGAAACCTGTCCGCTTTTGGTGGGTTTCCGAGTCTTTAACAGATGGAGCATCCGTATTGGGTGCGCCGAAAGGAAGGAAGGTGACTACCATGTATCATGCGGAAAGGACATCGCTGTACGCGGAGCATCAGTTCTATGCGGCGCTGCGCGAGCGGATTGAGCGGCTGGTACGACGTTATTGCCGTTCCAACGACGACGATGTTGCGGATCTGACCCAGGAGTGTTTGCTTCGGGTCTACAACAACCTGGATAGCCTGCGCGACCTGGACAAGATCGAGCCATGGCTCAGAACAGTGGTGCGCAACGCGGTCTACACATGGTATCGCGAGCGCAAGCGCGAGCAGGAGGCTTACTCGCTGGGGCTGGAGTCGGAACACGAAACGGATACCTACTCCATCCCGGAAGATGATTTACTATTATATTTTGTGTTGCAGGAAGCGATGCAGACGCTGTCGGATAGCGACCGACAGATGTTCGAGTTGCGCTATGGCGTCGGCTTGAGTTATCGGGAGATTGCCCTGCAGATGGGCTTGAACGAGGAAGCCGTGCGCAAGCGCATCACGCGAGCGCTGTCGCGTCTGAAAGCCCATCCGATTATCCAGTCTATCATAACGGAAGGTGGTTAGGTATGAATTGCAGGCGAGCGCAGGAGTGGATCGAGGCATATATTATGGGAGACCTCGCTCCCGAGCTCGCCGACCAACTGGAAGCGCACCTGCGCGAATGTGACGCCTGCCAGCGTCGCTATGAGGAGCAGAGGCGGCTGATTGCGCTGCTCAAACGCGCGTTCCGCGTTAAGCAGCGTTTCGCGTAAAGAGGTGCGCCAGGGCGAACCGGTTCGCCCTGGGGAGTTCGCCCTATTTACGCTGCTGCGCGTTGCTGCCGATTCGTGAGGCTGACCTCGCGAATCAAGCGCAGCTCCTCCTCGGGAATTTCGAGGAACAGTTTGACCATCTCGGGGTCGAACTGTTTGCCTGCGCAGCGGATAATCTCCTCGCGCGCCTCCGCGAAGCTGAGCGCTTTGCGGTAGGGGCGGTCGGAGGTCATCGCGTCCAGGGTGTCGGCGATAGCAAAGATACGCGCTCCTAACGGGATGGCTTCGCCCGCCAGACCGTAGGGGTAGCCCTGCCCATCCCATCGTTCATGGTGGTGCAACACGATGGGCGCGGCAGGGCGCAGCGCGTCAATCTTCATACACATACGATAGCCAATCACGGGATGCTGCTTCATAATTTCCCACTCCTCGGGCGTCAGCGGTCCGGGCTTATACAAGATGCTATCAGGCACTCCGATTTTTCCGATGTCGTGCAGCAGTGCGCCCCGCTCGATGTTGATTAACTCCTCTGCCGAGAGGTTCAGGCGGTTCGCCATCGCCATCGTGTACGCCGCCACGCGCTCCGAGTGCCCCTCGGTTTCCGTATCGCGCGTGTCTAACGCCGCCAGCAGCGCGTCCAACGTCGCCCGATAGGATTGCTGCACCGCATCCTCGTACTGGCGTGTCTGACTGACAAGCAGCGAATGGCGCGTCAGATTGCGCTCAATCATAATCGGGATCTCATGGATGTTATAGGGCTTGGTGATGAAATCGCTGGCGCCCTGTTTCAACGCCTCGCGCGCCATCTCGATGTTGCCGTAGCCCGTGATTAGTATCACCGGCGTTTCGGGCGCACGCTCGCGAATCTGGCGCAGCAAGTCGAAACCGTTCATGCCGGGCATAAAAATATCGCTCAGCACGATGTCGACAGGTTCACGCTCCAGAATGCGCAACGCCTCCGCGCCCGACGATGCGGCATAAACCTGATATCCTCCATCTTCCAGTACGAAGTGGAGCGTCTCACGCACGAGGGCGTCGTCATCGACAATCAGCACGTTCCGCTGCGGCGACGCGACAATCGCTGACGACTCCACAGGCTCAAAAAGCTGGTAGACCTGCATCCCGTTGTATCCTCCCTACGCATCCATGCGCAGGGAATTTTTGCCATAGAGGAGCGTTTTATTGAGGGGAAAATTCGAAATCTGGTAGTTATGTGAGGGCGCAGTGAACGCCGGCTCCACAACCTTTCCAGCCGGAGGGATTTTAGAGCGCAAGGTATACTCCCTCGCCGATGTTGCTGGGCACGCAGAAGATTAACGCGCAGGGGCAGCTGGAAATCGGCGGATGCGACGCGCTTATGCTGGCGGAGCGGTTCGGCACGCCGCTCTATGTGCTGGATGAGGACGCTGTGCGGGCGCGCTGTCAGGAATATCGCGCGGCGTTTGCGAATCTCAAGCCGGATACCGAGGTCGCCTACGCAGGGAAAGCCGCGCTGAACCGCGCAATCTGCCAGATGATAGCGGAGGAAGGGCTGGGGTTGGATGTCGCGTCAGGAGGTGAGCTGTATACCGCGCTGCAGGCGAGCTTCCCGCCAGAACGGATTCACCTGCACGGGGTCTACAAAACCGATGCGGAACTGCAAATGGCTATCGAGGCGGGCATCGGCGCAATCGTGGTGGATAACTTTGAGGAGATAGAGCGGTTGAAACGACTGTCGCTCTCACCCCCTACCCTTCTCCCACGCCGTAGGAGAGGAGAGCCTGCTTCCCCCTCTCCCACGGCGTGGGAGAGGGGGGCAGGGGATGAGGGCTTCCCTGTTTTGCTGCGCATCGCTCCCGAGGTGGACGCTGCCACTCATCCGCTCATACGCACGGGGCAACGCGATAGTAAGTTCGGCTTCCACCTGCTCAACGGCGACGCTTATCGCGCTGTGGAGACCGTGCTGGGTAGTCCCCCGCTTCGGCTGCTGGGCTTCCACTGTCACATCGGCTCCCAGATAAGCGACTTGAGTGGGTTCGCGGCAGCAACGCATGCGATGGTGGAGTTTGCTCATAAAGTGCGGCAGCAGTATGACTACGTTGCGCCCTTGCTGAATATCGGCGGTGGGCTTGCGGTGCGCTACACGCCCGACGACCAGCCGCCCTCGATCCATGAGTACGCGCAGACGGTGGTGGACGCACTACGCGCCGCATGTCGCCAGTACGCCTATCCCGAACCTGCGCTCGGCGTGGAGCCAGGTCGCTCGCTGATAGCGGAGGCGGGAATCACGCTTTACCGTGTAGGCGCGGTCAAACAGGTTCCCCATGACCTCCCGAACCTGCCTCGTGAGTACCTGATTGTCGACGGCGGTGTTTCCGACAACCCGCGTCCGCAGATGTACGGCGCACGTTATACAGCAGTCCATGTCGCCCGCCGAGGCGAACCGCATAACCGTCCCTATCGCATCATGGGCAAACACTGCGAGACAGACCCTCTTATCGACTGTGCCTTGCTGCCCGAGACGCACGCGGGCGATGTAATTGCTGTGCTGACGACGGGCGCCTACGCCTACTCGATGAGCAGCCAGTATAACCGTTATCCACGCCCTGCGATGGTCGCCGTGCGCGGCGGCGAAGCGCGGGTGATTGTAGAACGCGAAACCTACGAGGATGTCCTGCGCATGGACCGATAATCGTAGCACGGACAGTCTTGTCCGTGCAAGGTTCCCGCTCACTCGTGGCACGGACAAGACTGTCCGTGCTACGGGGTATAATCGTGCCGTTATGAGCGCGAAACGGCTCTCGCGGCGGGAGTTCCTGCAGCAAGCGGCGGCGACGACCGCCCTCGCTGCGTTCGCTCCCCACGCGCTGGCTATTCCAACTAACAGGAGGGTATCCACTATGGCTGAGATTCAGGTCGTTGAGTATACGGCGAAGCCCCTGCCCGAGAAAGTGTTCGAGACCGAGAAATTCGGAATCTCGCGCAAAACGCATGAGGAACACTACAAGCTCTATCAGGGGTATGTGAACAAGACGAACGAGATTCGCCGTGCGCTGGCGCAGCTTACTTCCGACGACTTCAGTAAAGGCAACCAGACCTACAGCTTGATTCGCTCGTTAAAGGTCGATTACACTTTTGCGATTGGTGGCGTGAAGAATCACGAGCTCTACTTCGAGAACATGGGCGGCGGCGGTTCCGAGCCGAGTAGCGCGCTCCGCGACGCAATCGCCAAAGCCTTCGGCTCGTTTGAGCGATGGCGCGAGGACTTCAAGGCGACGGGCATGGGCGGACGCGGCTGGGTGTGGCTCGCCTACGACCACGACGAGGGCATCCTGTTCAACTATATCGGCGACGCGCAGAACACCTTCCCCGTGTGGCACAACACAGTGCTATTGGCGATGGATGTGTACGAACACGCCTATTATCTGGATTTCCAGACGGCACGCGCCCGCTACATCGACGCCTTCCTGCAGGCGATTGACTGGAACGTGGTCAACGCCCGCTATGAAGCCGCTCTGCGCATGAAGCGCTGACACACATAGAGGCGCGTCGGCGTCCCCCCTGCGCGATGGGGAGGTTTTCTTCGGCGGGGACGCCGACGCGAAGCATGCTTATTCGTACCGTCGGCGTCCCCGCCAACGGTAGCAGGAGTTTCACCGCGTCTGCAGAAATCGTATCCTGTATGTCCATCAAGCCTGTGTTGCAGGAGCCTCCGCAGCCGCAGCCCGACGGGCTACTCGCCACACCGACCATCGAACGGGCGCGCGGGCTGCGCCTGCGGGGACTGCTGATTGGCTTCGCCCTGTTGCCCTTCACCACCTACTGGGCGGTGGAGATTGTGCTGAGCGTGATTTTCTCGCTCATGATTCCACCTGTCGCGACGCTGATGGTCGTCGCGCTGCTGAACGCCATCGGGCGACTGATTTTCCGTCGCTGGCTCTTGGAGACGCCCGACCTGGTGGTGATTTTCACCATCCTGTTCGTCGGCACGGCGATGGCGGCGGAATGGATGAATGTATGCGTCCCCCTGTGGCACTCGTTCGGACTTTACGCGGAGAACAACGACACCTATCGGAATCGCGTGCTGCCGCACCTGACGAGCTGGCTGTTCCACACGGAGGCTGCGCCCATTCGCGAGTATGGGATTGGCGGCTACAAGTTCCCCTACGCGCTCACCAAGTTGAGTGTGTGGCTCCCCATCTTTCTGGGCTGGATGGGGCTGTTCGGCTCGGCGACGCTGGCGATGCTCTGTATCAACACGCTGATGCG